>NZ_FZMA01000006.1:0-72216 GCF_900197775.1 Helicobacter salomonis | reverse complement strand
TGTGCTGTGTGCTGTGTGCTACTACCATACCAAAATTTCCTTTCTGAATGCAAAATGAGAATACAATGTTAACTAAGAACTGACCATGTTGTCAAGGAGTTTTGCTCTGTTCGTACAAAAGTTCCAAGATAAGCATAGATGGTTTGCACTAAAACCTTTTTAATGGCGTTGCGGTTCTCTTCTCCAGCACCGAGTTCTATTTATCTAATCATTCTGTGCAATATGTTTAATTAAATGCACCATATCCTAACAATCCAAAAAGCGAGCAAGAATTAAGGACTCCTTGCTAAGGTTATCCAAGAGTAACGCTTTTGTGTTAGAATGACGGTGCTAAGGAGATGGTACAACCAAAGGGGTGTCTGATGCAATTTATCTTGAAAAACAAAGATAGAGATGTGTTGTCGTTTAAAGCGTATACAGATCAAAGGGGACTGAACATCATGTCCCTCGAGGTGCACAGACAAAACCTACTTCCTATTAGCCTACAACAAAATGGGCGGCATCTAAAAAACGCCTAATAGAGTGGATTGAGATGCGCAGAATTCCCAAGCACCGCCAATACATGCGACAAATCCTTTACACCACAGGCATTGCTGAAAATGATATTCTCTCGTATATCAGAGTGGGGTTTGCATTGTCTCTCAATGATACTTTTTGGATTGTCCCTGAGGGCGATACTTACCTATGGCAAGACTACAATCTCTATAACAATGCTTTCAGCAAAGCTCTTACTTTGGTGGCTCTTACTGGACGATCCATGATTTTAAAAGGAAAAGAGAGAAAGCCATCCCCTGAGCTAACTACCCATGGTGTTTTGAAGAAATGCTGGTGTAGAAAGAGCGGGATAATCAAGTTAATCAAAGGGCAGACAGGTACGGAAGCTTATTGTGAGTATTATGCCGCCCAGATTGCCAAGGCTTTGGGACTCCAAGCGATCTCCTATGATCTAGAAAGTCATCAAGGCGAAATTGTGTGCATGTGTGAGATTTTCACTAGCAAGGAGGTGGGCTTTGTGTCCATAGCCGAGTGTATAGATTATGCCAAATACAAAGCCCTGGGACATAATCCACTAAAGCGTTTTAAAATACTGGCAAAAGTTCTAGGACAAGAGTTTTTAGAAGATCTACTGCTCTTTGACGCACTTGTGTTCAATACCGATCGCCACTTGGGCAATTATGGAATGTTAATAGACAATCAGACAAATGCCTTTTTGGCCCCTGCTCCCATTTTTGATAATGGAATGGCATTTTTGGGACAAATCGGAGAAGGGGAATTAGCTAATATACCTGCGTTTTTTGAAGGTGTGGACAGCGGCTTAGATATTAACTTCGAAAAACAAATAGACCTAGCAGCGCGCCCTCGTCATATAAACAAACTAGAAGGACTCAAAAAATTCACATTTGCGCGACACCCTCATTATAATCTTCCTGAGCAATGGTTGCAGGCGGGTGAAAAATTGATTCAGCAAAGAAGTCAAGAGATTATTAAGATCATTGAGAAAAAGCAGGGGCATCACGAGTCTGGCTAAGAAGTATCTTGTGGAATCCTGATATAGCTATTTTATCCCTCGTTGTAACCGCGCATGTTATCTTAGCCAGGGTTCCTTATTTCTACACATGGTTTAGATGTCCGCTAAATCCTATAAAACTCTATGAATTTAAAAAATATAGAGAACAGACCGTTGTGCTTCTGTTGTATGTCTGCTTCTGCCCTATTGATTACTAGCTAGTTTGTTATCAAATCAACTAGTAGAGCTATCATATCTACTGGGATAATTGTTGCCTTAAGCCTGATCACTTAGAACAGTATTATTTAGGTGCGTGCATGTGTTTTTGGTGTAGAATAGCGCAAAGATTAAAGGTTTTGTGTGCGTTTTGGAAAGATTGATTATTTGAATTTGTTACCTTTTGATGTTTTTATTAAGGCCTATCCTCTCCGTCTACCCGGCTTTAAGACCTTTCTACATCTCAAAAAAACCTACCCCTCTAAGCTCAATCGCGACTTTCTCTTTAAACGCATCGATGCAGGCTTCATTTCCTCCATTGTGAGTTTTAACGCCCCTTATGCGCTTGCTTGCGGGATTGTAGCATGCCAAGAAGTGCGCAGTGTGTTGGTATTGCGCCAGCCCCCAAATCAGGATAAAGAATCGGCTACTTCTAACGCACTTGCTCAAGTCTTAGGTTTAAGAGGGCGCGTCCTCATTGGAGATAAGGCCTTGCGCCACTACCACAGAAGTGCACATGGAAATTTTAAGGACCTAGCCACGCTTTGGTATGCTAAAAGCGGTCTCCCCTTTGTCTTTGGGCGACTCTGCGCAAATCGCCACCATGCCTTCTATCAACGCATTGCCCAGGTCTTTGTGCGCCAGAAGGTTAAAATCCCCCACTATATTTTAGAAAAGCGAGCCTTAGAAAGCGGACTTTCAAGAGAACAGATTTTAGACTATCTTAGAGGTATTTCTTACAAGATCAAAGCCAAAGAAAAGCGTTCCTTGATCCATTTTGCGCGCCAACTGCGCTTTAAACGACTAATTCCCCCCCAGCGTTTTTAAAAGGGAAAGATTACAAGAGTTTTTGGCTTTAGTTTAACCTTTAGCTGTGCTAGAATACCCTCTATTGTTCAGACTAAAGGAATGCCATGCGCCAGGTTAAGGTGTTTTTATGTGATTGCGATGGGACTTTGACAGATGGGGGAATGTATTACTTAGAAAATGGCCAGCAATTTAAAAAATTCAGCGTGGCCGATGGGATTGGTTTTGAGCTACTTAAAGCAGCCGGTATTAAAACAGGTATTCTTACTGGCGAGGTTACGCCCATCGTAGAACACCGCGCTAAAAAGCTCAAAGTAGATTATCTCTATCAAGGCTGTAGCCCACAGGGCAAATTAAAGGCTGCGCGTGAAATTTGCGCCAAAGAGGGGATTAGCCTAGAACAAGTGGCTTATGTGGGCGATGATGTGAATGATCTCCCCCTTTTGGAGCAAGTGGGGTTAAAAGCCTGCGTGCAAAACGCTCAAGAGAGCCTAAAGGCTTTACCGGGGATCATCCTCTTAAACACACAGGGGGGACAGGGCGCACTAAGAGAGCTGATCAACCTGATTTTAAAACACCCTACAGAACTTAAAAGTTAAGCAAATCATGAAAGTTATTCACCTCAACGCTACGCTCACCGGAGGGGCAGCGCGCGCGTGTTTGCGCTTACATAGCGCGCTTTTAAAGGAGGGGGTAGATAGCTTCGTGTGGGTGCAGGATACACGGGGCGGAGTAGTAGATGATCGCATTTTGCACCCTCAAACACGCCTAGGCAAACTTTGGGCTCTAGTGCGCCCCTATTTGGACAAAGCTCCGATCTTACTTTATCCCAAACGCAAAAAAGGCACTTTTAATTTAGGTTGGTTGCCCTTTAGCCAGGTGGTGAATGCGCTCAACGCCCTAAAGCCCGACATCGTGCATTTGCATTGGCTAGGGCGCGGGGTCTTGCCCTTAAGGGATTTGCCTAAGATTAACGCGCCCTTAGTGTGGAGCTTGCATGACATGTGGGCTTTTAGCGGCGGAGATCACTACTACAACGATCAGAACGAACACACCTACAAACATTCCTGTATTTTAAATAGCCCTTTTGAGTGCGATTTAGCCACCTTAGGATTTGGCATGAAGCAAAGGGCTTATGCAAAAATCCCCCATTTATGCGTTGTGGGGGTGAGTTCTTGGATTCTTAAGTGTGCTGCTCAAAGCGCACTTTTAAAAGATAAAGCCCATGCCGTGATCCCAAATCCCATCAATACAGAGCTTTATAAACCCCTAGATAAAAACCTTTGTCGGCAACTCTTAGGGCTACCTACTTCTAAAAAATTAATAGGTTTTGGAGCAATGGAAATAGACAACCCCATTAAAGGCTATGATTTGCTGCTAGAGGCTTTGCAAAAACTAGACTCCACACAGATAGAACTAGTGGTCTTTGGCGCAGGCGCGCGCGCGCTTCATCTACCCTTTAAAACCCACTCCTTAGGCGCGTTGCACGATACGGCTAGCCTCATCGCCCTCTATAACGCTCTAGATGTGCTCATTGTGCCCAGCCGTCAAGAGAATTTAAGCAATATGATTTTAGAGAGTTTGGCTTGTGGCGTGCCTGTTGTGGGGTTTGAGATTGGGGGCAATGGCGATCTGATCGCTCACCAAAAAAATGGCTATCTAGCCCGCCCCTTTGAGACTACAGATTTAAAGAGGGGGATAGAGTGGGTGTTAAACACCCCTGACTATCCTAAACTTTGTGCCAACGCCCGCGTACATGTGCTGGAGCATTTTAGCGAAAGCGTGGTATCGCAAAGGATAGTGGGTTTATACGAGGAGGTATTACATGGAATTTGAATGCATAGATGCGCGCTTTAGCACCACAAGAATGCTTTATAAAAAGCCTCCTAACTTGGAGCAGAACCAATACTTTACGCGTTATATCACTTATCCTCTCTCTGATACAGACATTCAAGGGGGCTTGAGAACAACGGGGTATTTTAAACAAAGCCACCCTCAGCAACCCCTAGTGAGTGTCATCTTAGCGACTTTAAATAGTCAAGAATTTTTAGAAGCAACCTTGCAGAGCATTTTTAGCCAGAGCTATGACAATTTAGAGTGCTTGGTGATTGATGGGGGCTCTAGCGATGGCACTTTGGAGATTTTAAAACATTTATCTGATCGCATTGACTACTTTATCAGTCAAAAAGATAGGGGAATTGCCGAAGCGTTTAATAAGGGGGTGCGTCTAAGCTTTGGGGATTATATGAATTTTCAGGGTGATGGAGACGGGTTTGTCGCCCCTAATGCCTTACAAGAGGTGATGGCAGGCGTGCGGGGGGGGGGGGGAACACTCATTAGTGCACGGGTGGTGCGTGTAGATAAACAAGGAAATATGCTCTACACTTCTGATTATCTCAAAAATTTTGATAAAAACTCATTGCGTTTCAAAATGATCCACCATCAAGGGCTTTTGACCCATCGGGATTATTTTAGTACCTATGGTCTCTTTGATGAAGACTTAATTTTTAGCATGGATTATGAACATCTTTTGCGCGCTTATCATAACTTCCCCTCTTTTTTAGCCAAAGAAAATGTCTTAGCTCAGTGGCGTGATGATGGGCTAGGCACACATAAAGAGTTGGAGATTTTTAAAGAATGGGCATATATCAAGCGCAAGAACAAGATCGCTGCGCCTTTGGTTCTCAAAGCCATAGAGGGGTGGATTTTGGCTAAGTTCTACATTAAAAAGGCTTTAGGATGGCGGGGCAAACACTAGATTACTTAATTATAACCCCCCTACCCGTCTTTTATAAAGTCAATCTTTACAATGAGTTGGTCAAATCCCTAAAAATTTGTGTGGTGTTTTTAGCCCAATACACCCAAGAAGTGCGCTCTAAGGATTTTAACACCCTAGAAAAGGCGCGTTTTGATTATAGTGTGCTCTTTGAGGGGGCACTGCAACAACGCCCGGTATTGAGCAATCTCTTAAAAATAGCCCAAATTTTAAGGCAAAAACCCCACAAACGGCTTTTGATTGGAGGGTGGGATTGTATAGAGTTTTGGGCAGGAGCATTTTTGACTCCCAAATCTTGTAATGGGGTGGTAGTAGAGTCAAGCATTATAGAAAGCACTACAAGCGGACTTAAGTCGTGGCTCAAACGCCTCTTTTTAAGGCGCGTTAGCCATGCCCTTGTCTGTTCACACTTGCATGCTGATTTACTAAAGGCCTTGCACTTTAAAGGTGTGTTAAAAACTACGCATGGGGTAGGGGTCATCAACTCCCCTACAAGTCGCAGAGATCAGCGTCCGTATAGCCAAAAATTTATCTGTATCGCACGCTTGACATCCGTAAAAAATTTAGAATTTTTACTGCGTGTATTTGCTCAGTTGCCCCATCTCTCTTTAAGTCTTGTAGGCACGGGTGAGCTAGAAGAGAAATTAAAAAGCGCAGCGAGCTCAAATGTGTGTTTTTTGGGAGCAGTGAAAAACACGCACCTAAACACGCTCTTGTGTGCGCACGATGTTTTGATCCTGCCAAGTTTGCGTGAAACTTGGGGTCTGGTGGTAGAGGAGGCTTTAGCCGTGGGTTTACCTGTATTGGTGAGTGCAGCTTGCGGGGCGCAGGTGTTGGTACAAGAGGGGGTCAACGGACATATCTTTGATCCCAAAGATGAAATGAGACTAAAACAGCTTTTAGAAAATTTGAACCCTGTTAGCTACCAAACCCTTTTGGAAGGGGCGCTCAACTGGAGTTTGGAAGCCAAAGATCGAGAGCAGATCGGGGCTTACTTGTGACACTCAGCATTATCAGTGTGGTGCTCAATGGAGTCAAAACTTTAGAAGCCACGATCCAAAGTGTATTAGGTCAGAATTATCGCCCCCTAGAATACTGCATTATAGATGGGGGGAGTGTGGATGGGAGTTTAGAGATTATCCAGCGTTATGCCCAGCATTTAAGCTTTGTGAGTGAACCAGATAGGGGACTTTATGATGCCATGAATAAGGGCATTGCGCGCGCGCGAGGGGAGATCATTGGGATTTTAAATAGCGATGACATCTATGCCCACCCTGGGGTATTAGCTCAAGTGGTGCAGACATTTGAGAGCAATCCAGAGGCGCAGATGGTCTACGCGGACTTAGTGTATGTTAAGGACGATCGCATTGTGCGTCATTATGTCAGTGGGGAATTTAGTAAGAAAGGGTTTTTTTATGGCAGGGTGCCCGCACATCCTACACTTTTTGTGCGTAAAGGGGTGTATGAACACTTTGGGGGCTATAAGATTGACTATAAAATCTCCGCTGATTATGAGTTTTTATTACGCACTCTGTATGTAGGGGGTCTCAAGGTGGTGTATGTGCCACAAGTGTGGGTGAAAATGGGCGTGGGGGGGGTGAGCACAAGGGGGTTAAAAAGTTTGTGGATTGCTAATCAAGAGAATTTGCGCGCATGCCAAGAAAATGGGATTAAAGCCCATTGGGGAACCATGTTATTGAAATACCCTTATAAAATCCTAGGATTGTTTAAAACACACTCCCCTAGCTAAAGCCAAGGGCTTAGCGCAAGAGAGGTATTAAAATGTCCTCGTTTTGCATGTCGTGGATTAATCGGTCAATGGCATGTCTTTGGGCTGCGCTGAAAGTGTATTGAAGTTGTGCGAGTTGTTTGATCCGATCGAGCACATGTGCATCAACGATGAGCAGGGCAATGACCTTATCATAGGAGGGAAGGGTAAGATATCTCCTCTCTTTGAAAATCTCTGGACTATCAATCGCCTTATCAATGCTGAAAAGTAAAATACTTTTGAGATTATCCGATCTGAGTTGTTTTCTACCCAAAGCCCAGATGAACTTTTGGTAAATGGAAAATGCAAGCATCCGTCTAGCGTCAAAATAAGCATTCTCTTTGGAATTCTCATCACTTTCTGCAGTTGCCATATTGCTTGAACCATAGCCCATTAAAAAGTGGTTGGTTTTGATTTTGGCCTTGGATTGTGCGCCCTGTTTGAAATTCACGGATTCCCAAAGATTTGTTTCTTGGTCTGGTGTTGGTGGGGAATCTTGGGCGGATTTTGGAGGCGCTGGAGGAGGCGTGCGCTGTTGTGCTAGTTGTTTATCCAAAGCATCTACTTTCTGCGTATTGGCAGCCACTAGCGCACTGAGCTGTTTTAGAGTGGCCTCCAGAGGCGCTAATTCCTCCTTAATTCTGTCCTGTTGGACTGGTTTAGGCTCTTGGGATCCTGGGGGCTTTTGGGTTGTTACTTGGGGAGTTTCTTGCTCAAGCTTTGCTTTTTTAGCTTGTTGTTGATGCGTGTTTTCTTCCCCTATCCTGCCCTGCACATCCCCTTCTTTAAAGTCAGATAGGGCATCTGGTCCCTGGTAAACACTGCATGCACCAAGCAAGATTACCAGAGGCATCGCATACCAATACGCTTTCACGAAAACTCCTTAAGGATTGCGTTAAACTTTGAACTTGCTGAGCTCATAATCAAAAATCTCAGCAGTTTTGCTCAACGAAACGCTTGCCTGCGCGACTGCGCGCACACTCTTTTGATTAGAGGCGGTCAATTCCCCAATTTTCTGGATTTCTTCCATAATGCCTCGAGTCAGTTGTGCCACCTCTTTGAATGCCTGCACATCTTCAATAGTTGTCTTAATGATCCCCTGGATTCCTTGCACATTACTATCTACTACATCCTGCAGACTGTGGGCAGCTTCTGAAACCTTGACAATTTCTTGCGCATTGCTGTGCAGGTCCTTGCTAATATCAGTGACACTTTGCACAACTCCGTTGATCGTGCTATGGATTTCACTCAAGCTAGATTGTGTTTTTTCGGCGAGCTTACGCACTTCATCAGCCACTACAGCGAAACCTCGCCCATGCTCACCCGCGCGCGCAGCTTCGATCGCAGCATTAAGAGCGAGTAAATTGGTCTGATCGGCAATATCAGCGATAATGGTCAATACCTTCTTGATTTCTTCAGTGTCGTAAGATGCCTGCTCAAGTTTGTTAGAACACTGTACACCTAGACGGGCGTTGTTGCTCAAATTTGTACTAAACTCTTCAATCTTAGCACGCACTTCTTCTAGAGTATGGCTGGTATTGACAAGATTGTCGCTATTTTTAGCGGCATTGTCAGCCCCACTTAAAATATTAGCAACCACGCTCTCTCCATTATGTACAACAACCTGAATGCGTTGTTCTTCCTCTCGGGCATTACATGAAACAGCTTCCGAACTCTCTTGCAAGGTGCACGCAATCTGGGTATTTTGCGTGCTATTATGCTTGATGGTGGAGATAACTCCATGGGTTTTTTCTAAGAATACATTCACACTCCTAGAAATGGTTCCGATTTCATCCTTACCTTTTACAGCCAGGCGTTCGGTTAAATCCCCATCCTTAGAGGCAAGTGCCTGGATAAGTTGCGTGAGCTGCTTCAAAGGCTTAAAGAGAAGATTGGTGATAATCAAGATCAAGACAATCGAAACAATTAAGGAGACAAAGGAGATGATCAACAAGGTCCTTTGGATCGTATCCAGGTCTTTAAGCACAAAATTTTTATTGCTGACGGCCAAAATTCTCCAACTAAATCCAGGTGCTGTGTCCCATACATAGTATTTAGGCACTTTATCTACATTGGTCTCGACCAAGCCATGTTGTGTGGAGAGAATGCGGTTAATCAGTGCTAGTGCTTGTGGATATATGGTCTGTAATTGCTTGCCCTGCTCCAAGGTGCTCGATCCTAGAACATATCCACCAGGATCGACAAAATGGATTCGAATCCCCTCTGAAGAATATTCTTTAGCACTCTCTTGCACATAAGTGAGGGGGATATCCGAGCCCAACACCCCTTTAAAAACGCCATCTTGATAAAGCGCAATGCTATAAGAAACTACCAAGCGATTAGTAAAAAGATCTAGGTAGGGATGTGTGACCACGAGTTTATGGTTAGCGGCTTTGGCCTGCTGATACCAATCGCGCTTGCGCGGGTCATAGTCCTTAGGAGCATTTCCCACCAATTTGATCATACTCCCATCTTCAAAACCAACATGGATATCTGTCGAATCCATGCCATACTGCACATAGCTCAAGATCTCGTGGATGCGCTTGGCATCGTGCAAATCCAGTTTTTCTAATTGCTGGGCGGTGCTGTTCACGGCAGTCCTGATTGCTTCATCCCAGCCATTGACAGAATAGGCCAGCATGGATGTCAACTCTTTGAGACGATCCTTAGACGATGTTGTGAGTCGATGATACATCGTATAACTGAGAATTCCAGCTGTAACGCTGAAACTGACCAGTAGTAACACCGCAAATGTGAGAGAAATCTTGGTCTTAAAATTCATTAAGCCCCCTTATCTATTTCTAAATACTTAAAATGATAATTAAAATCAGTGAAAAGATATGTTAAGGCATTCTACCATAAATTTGTGTTATTTTTGGCAGAAATCCTAACAAATACAATGTACCTATCTTTGCCTACGAACAACACCCCTCACTATCGCATTCCTGATGTTGAAAGACTTATTCTCGCATGAATATTGTCAGGGCGTTAAGGTAAAACTTCTCATTATATAATTCTTTATGCCGGCAAACATCGGAAATGATTACTTGCGCCGTAAAGCTCTAGCTTTAGCTATGGGGAGTATGTCAACAGACCATCTACTCCATAAGCATCATCTGAGCAGAGTGGGTCTGTGTCCTTAAGAATGGTGCAGCGCTGCGGAGTTATTTCTAAGAGGGCAGCAAAGTTTTCACCCAAATAGAGGGCATTCGCCTTGGCTAAAATACTTGCCTTGAGGTCTGCTTTAGAGCGCACATATACAACACTCAATAGACCCAAACGCGACGCATAAGCGCACATGTTTTTGAGCTCTATCCCCAAAAGCTGTGCATCCAAAACCACCGCGTCAGCGCCATGGACTGCGCTCTCCAAAAGTTGGTAGGGGTCTAAAAAATAGTCTTTGTGAATTAGGGGTTGAGGACTCAAACGGCGGATGTAGCCTAATAAGTCTAAACTTTCCAAAGCAGGCATGCCATGGGTGTAGAGGGGCGTGAAGTCTATGAGGAGGGCCCTAGCCTCATGAATCCCGTTTAAGCGGGTGAGTAAGAGTTCTAAATCCATGCTGGCATCTAAGCTCACGAGTTTGTGCGGAGTGGCCTGCACGCGCTTCAGGTCATTGCCACTTAATCTAGGAACATAAGGATTGTAAGCTAAACTCCGCCCCAATACCTCCATAGGCGTAAGAGTCTGTTTGGTGGCTAGATAGGTCTTAAGAGCGTCTAAATCTAGTGGCATTTGGCAATTGCGCTAGCATGCTCTTGGAGTTCTGACTGACCTTTGAGCTCTGCGCTATCAATCTTAGCAAAGGTGTCTTTAGCCTGCGCACATTGACCCAGTTTATAGTATCCCCACGCTAGAGAATCCAAATAAAAGACCGAATCGGGTTCAAGCTGAAGGGCAGTCTTGACATAGGCAATGCCCTTTTTAATGTCTAGGTCATAATCAATGAGAGAATAACCCAAAAAGTTATAGAAAAACGCATCCTGGGTATTCAGGCTTTCCTTAGTGCGTTTGAGATTCTGCGTGCGTTCCACGATGGCTCGCTCCAGTTTCTGCGTGATTTTGATGATTTCAGATTTTTTAGGAGGAGTGTGAATCGTGTTGAGATGCTCGTATGTGTAAATCGCTTCCAGAGCAAGAAAACTGGGATCCTTTTTCTCATTGTAAATAAGACTAGCTTGTTTGGCAGCTAAAGCAAATTTCTTTTGCGCCGTATAAAGGTCTAGGAGTAGGCGGCGATCAAAGGGATAATTTTGTGCAATCTTTTGTGCCGTATTAAATTCCTTGAGCGCTACTAGGACGGCAATGTAAAGTTGAGCATTTTGCACGACAGGGTCTTTTTCATAAAGAGTGCCAAAGATATCCTTGGCTCTTTGTAATTCATTGGACTGAATAAGGGTATTGTAGGCGCGTTGGCATAAATCAGGTGAGCAACCATAATCCTTGAGATGGGAGCTGAGAAGATTAACTGCCTCTTGGTGACTATTTTGCATGAAGTAGATAGTGATCAACTTCTCCAAGCTATCTTCGCTATGAGTCTGATTATAAAGTTTGTTGAGTAGAGAAAAGGCTTTGTCATAACGCTTTTGGCTGAGGTACAAGGAACCCAGCACATCATCCAACATCAA
The DNA here is from genome assembly GCF_900197775.1 of Helicobacter salomonis. Taxonomy (NCBI): domain Bacteria; kingdom Pseudomonadati; phylum Campylobacterota; class Epsilonproteobacteria; order Campylobacterales; family Helicobacteraceae; genus Helicobacter; species Helicobacter salomonis. Next base: position 60,514 of record NZ_FZMA01000006.1, on the reverse strand, counting down.
GGATTTATCTTCACGACGGATGCTTTCTAAAAGGGCAATTGCCTTATCGGTTTGACCTGTTTGGATGTAATTATCCACCAAAATCTTATTGATGGAGACATCAGTCTTGTCTTTGGTAATTTTTCTGTAGAGCATGGCCAATTTGACAGCTGTGTTAATATCGCCCAAACTTGCCGCAGAAACGGCTGCCTCTTTGGCGTACAAGATATTGTTGGTTTCCTTATAAAGGTGCAAATAGCCTTGTTTAGCCGCAGCAAAATCTCCCCGATGAAAAGCGTCAGAAGTGATGAGAATTTGCTGATCCTCTGTCAAACTTTGGGAAAAGAGGATACCTCCTAGTGCCACTGCCAGCATCACCCCCCCCCTCTTAAAAGATGTCGCTCTAGTCATCTGTGCTCTCCTTAAGGTGTATATTTGACAAACCACTAACCATGGAAGGGATGAGCTGAAAGCTTTCGCAAACTCCCAAAACCATCGTTTTGCCCTCCAGCTCTGCTCTCTTACTGCAAGAACCACGTCCAACACCCACATAGGGTTATATCATGTTTAAAATACATTTTCTATCTTTAAATGGGAAGTTCTACCATATGCCATAGACCTCTAGGTTTTTAGAACCACTCCCGGACATTCCTGTGCAGGTTCTTGCATGTTTGGGTGGTTTTTCCAAAAGGGATAGGTGCGACATTGCTCAGGACGCACGGGGTAAATACGGCAGCGTTTGCTCTCCATGTCTAAGAACACACATGGTTTAGGCGCTATATTCTGCTCCAGCAGGCTATAGGCATTCCCCACACGCCTAAGATAGCGCATACCGAATTGCTCTAAAGACATCGCTAAAAAACCTGCTATTTCTTCAATCTCAGCAAGACTGACAAAAACATAACCCGTGCCCATACAACAACGCGCGCCGCAAGTAGCGCATGCATTAGGGTTAAATTCAAAATTCTGTGAGTTTGTATTCAATGTGAATCCTAAAATCCAAAGCAAGCCCATGGGCTTCTTTGGCAATATTAATGGGGAGGGCCATCTGCGTGTAGGCGCTGATTTGACGCATTCCGTCCAAAAATGCGTAAAGTTCGCGCAGAGAACTAGCATGTGCCTTGACATGGAAGATTTCATGCATGATCTCATCCTGAGAATGTTTTTCTTCGGTGCTAGCTTGTATTTGAATCTTGCTAAAATGCCGCCCAAGGAGTTGATTAAGTGTATTCACGCTGTCTTTGTAATTTGGGTGAGCAAGTTTAGGGGCACTAGCCTGCTTAAAAGCTTTGTACTCCTTGAAGGCTTCAAAGAAGATTTCCTGTTTATGCGCCACAATCAAGCGTTTTTGGACCTCATCGCCATGTTGACTACGAAATTTTTCCAGATTTCCCCATATTAAAAGCCGCACAGAAATAACAGCCACAATAATGAAAATCAGCGTGAACAGCGAGTTTCTTACAAGCCTCTCAAAAGCAAGATTACCCTTAAGGCGACTTCCCTGCTTTGTTTCTGGTATCCCTTCTTTCATTCATTGCCTTTATCAATAAAGGGCATTGTAGAAGAATTATGCGAAACAAATCGAAGCCATCCATTTCCCATGGGGTAAAACGCTACCTGACTATTTTCAAAGATAGAATTGAGTCGCTGTTGGAGAGATAGTTGAAATGCCTCCTTGGAGGGCACAACTCCTTTGACTACCAAACTGGAATAGTCGATCGTAATAGATTGAATCGTGATAGAATCGGGAATGATCTCCAAGATACCCTTGATAGCATCCCTAATATTGGTAGTATACACTGCTCTGTGCGCTGTTTCCTCAACTTTTTTCTCTATTTCTTTGCGTCTATCCTTTAGGCGCTCACTCACATGCCCATAAATACTGCTTTCGATCAGGGCAATCTCACTTTGATGACTGGACGCCACTATTTCTCGATCCAAAAAACGCGCCATCAGCACACTTAAACCCACGGCCAATAGCATATAAAACACCCAAATCTTTGTATGGGGTCTAACCATGTGCTTGCCATGAGGTTTACTGTAACTAAAGCGCATGGTCATCCTGTTCTCGTCGAGCAAAAATGCTCAGTTGCTCAACCACAGAAATAGGCATGCAGGAGACATCTAGCATTAACCCCTCTTGTAATTTTGCTAACATACGCGGACCAACTTGATAGGTGTTGAGAATACACACTTTTTCTACAAAATCCTCCAAGGGATGCATAGGATGCGTGTAGACCATTTTAAGACTCTCTTGCAAACATTCAACAATGTCGGGCACGCATGCTAAATCCTCTTCTAACATCGCATGCATCTCTTGCACTTCTGGCGAAATTTCTGAATCCAATCCAGATTTGTCTTGAAGTCCTTGTGTTGCCGCATCCATGTGCGTTAAATCCGCTTCCATAGAGCTCAAAAGAGATTTCAAAAGCGCTTCTTCTTGTTCGTAATCCCCTTGTGGTTCTTGGGTGGGAGCACTTAATACCTCTGGAATCTTTAAAAGATAGCATTTGCTATAGCAGATTCGCTTGTGATGGGTGATGAGTACAGAAAGCCTAGAATATTCTAACATCGCATAGAGAGTGGCTTCTTCTGCTAGGATAGAGCGGATATAGCCATACATGAGCAAGAAAGGTGAAAAAATATAGTCCGCCTTGAAAAGAGTGTTTTCAAAGGCTTGAATGTCTTCTTTTAAGGATTTCTTGGGAATAAAAAAATAGTATTGATCGACCTCTAAAACAACTAACTCCTTCTTGGGCACTGGAGCGTAGTGCTCTAAGTATTCCTTTTTACATACACCTTGATCCAAACTCTTGGCCATACCGCATAGATAAGAAAAAGGGTAAATGCGTGTAAAATCTTGCGCGTCTTTAAGGGCTTTGATGGGAATGACTCCATTCTTAACCGCATATATTCTATTGACGACCTCCAAGGTTTTACCTCGCTTGAAATGTTCTACGCGCCCTGCTAACATTTCGCGATCTAAATTGAAACAGATAAAGACATCAGAAAAAAACCATTCCTTAATCGTATCATAGAAGATCGCTTTAAACGCCCGCCACATCAACCACACTCTCCCATACGAGCTGCCACAAGTGCCCTAGCCTGTTCTAATTCCATGTCTTTAGGGATGAAAAAGGGCTCACGCATGTGATAGTGCACTTCTGAAAAGGGTTTGGGCAGTTGGAAGCGATCCCATGTGTTGAAAGTGAAAGCATTTTTACAGATCACGCGGCACACCACCACCCCCACGCCAGTTTTTTGTGCCAGCGCCACCACGCCATCTGCCACACTATGGTAAGGCCCTCTAGGACCATCTGGAGTTAGGCCCACATCTGCTCCTGCTTTTAAAAGCTTGATTCCCTCCACCAACACCCTAACTCCCCCCTTTTTACTTGAACCACGGATGGCACGGAATCCAAAACATTCATAAAGCCTAGCTGCTAAGGAGCCATCAAAATGCTGACTAGCGATCACATAGAGATCATTTCCTTGTTTTAAGCGCAAGTAGGCAAAGGGCAGCATCGCAATCTCCCCATGCCAAAAACTTGCGATAAAGGGGGTGCTTTTCAAGCTATGTGCCAAATAGAAGCGGTTTTTACATGTTTTAAATAAGAGTCGCAAAACCCAATAGAGGAGTATGGGCAATGCTTTTAAAACCATCCCATTGCGTAAACGCTTTAGCACAAACTAAGCCCCTAAGCGTTGGGCTTGCAAACTCCCCTTGTGATGCGCAATCACCTGCACCGTCACCAGATCGCCCACGCCAACCCCCTGTGCCTCAAAGCTTAGTAAGCGACCCTGATCGCTCCTGCCTTGTGCTCTGCCCTCTGCAATATTCTCCACCAAGACCTCATAGACTCTCCCTAATTCGTTTTTAGCCTTTTGAACCAAAAGCTCTTGATGGGTGCGCTGTAAAACATTTAAACGCTCCTTGGCCACTGCGCTGGGTACTTGGTCGGCTAAGTGTGCGGCTGGAGTTAAGGGGCGAGGGGAATAGATAAAGCTATAGAGGGTATCAAATTGCACTTGTCGCACCATGTCTAAGGTGTCTTGAAAATCTGCCTCACTCTCTCCAGGAAAGCCTACAATAATGTCTGTACCAATGCCCACTTCAGGCACAAGCGCGCGCAATTTCTCTATGCGGTTTAAATACCACTCTCTGGTATATCCCCGCTTCATCGCTCTTAAGATTACATTTGAACCACTCTGTAAGGGGATATGAATACCCTTACACACCTTAGAGTGGTGTGCAAAGCACTCTAAAAAGGCATCGTCCATGTGCAGGGGGTGTGGGGAGGTGAAGCGGATTCGCGCTAAACCATCAATTTCACACAGAGCGCGCAATAACGCACTAAAATCTACCTTAGGGTGCGTGTGCGAAAAACGCGCACCATAGTTATTGACATTTTGCCCTAAGAGAATAATCTCTTTCACACCCCGCTCCACACAACGGCGTGCTTCTTGTAAGATGAGGTCCAAGGGAATGGAAATCTCTTTACCCCGTGTATGGGGCACGATACAATAGGTGCAATGCTTATCGCACCCAATGGACACATTGATAAAGGCCTTAAGCGCACTCTGCGTGCTCTCAAAAAGGTAGTGGCTATCATCGTGATCGAGGGCTACCTCGACGGCTTTGGGTTGATGGATGATCTGGGTGATCTTGGAGATATTGCGTGCCCCTAACACAAAATCCACACTGGGGGCTTTTTGTAAAATACTAGCTCCCATGTGGCTCGCGCTACATCCACACACACCGATCTTAGCCCCCGCCTTTTTGATCTTAGCAAAATGCCCAATCTCAGAAAATAACTTCCTCTCGGGCTTCTCACGCACACTGCATGTATTGAGCAAAATCAAGTCAGCTTGCCTAGGATCATCAATCTCTTCATAGCCCACCTTCGCTAATTCACTAGAGAGATGCTCGCTGTCGCGACTATTCATCGCGCAACCCATTGTTTCAATGTAGAGTGTTCTTTGGGGGGTCATTGTGCTCCTTAGATAATGTGCAGGGAGTAGATAAAATCTTTGTCGTCTGCGCTGATCCTCACTTCAGATAAATACGCCCTGTAACCTTGTTTTTCCAATGATGCCACTGCTGCGAGCATATCCTTGTGTGCATTGCTGGGCGCAAAATAGAACATGCGTTCGCCATGACTATACTTGTGCAATAGATCCTCCAAACGCACCTTTACACTTTTGCTACTGTGTTTTTTGCTCTGTTTGGCTAAATGTAATTCCATCAAATCCCTCGTATTAGTGTTATCATGAACCTATAAACCCAATCAACACAGAACCGACATCCCTGCTCAACCATGCGGAATCGTCACGCTCAAGAAGCGCTAAACCCGCCACCACTTGACCTACTGGTCCGGCATTATAACACAAAATGCGTATTTTAGTTTGACGATCACTATTCTCTAAACGCATTGGTTATTGCAGCTTCGACTCTGTGTCAGAGCGTAGATACGGCTTGGAGTTCTAAGCAGAATAATTTGCGATCGATATGGTCGTAAGTGCCCACCACGCGCACCAAATCTCCTTCTTGCAAGCGTGGAAGTTTGTGAAACCACCATAGAACCTTGAGAACCCCGCTATCATCTTCGAGAATGAAACGCGCATGTTCCAGGGCGCGCCCCATGTAAGCACAATCCTTCAGACGCGCACACACGGCAAACCGCGGGATTTCATTGCCCACACCATAGGGCTCTCCCTTTTTAAGCAATTCCAAAAATTCTTGGGAATGCAAAGTAGCGATGCGATCGACTTCAAAGAGCATGGTATCTTCCCAAGTGAAACAGGGCGTTTTGAAAATCGCTTTGGGTGTTAAACACCACGCCACAAGCGCACTTGTGCCCGCCTCCTACCACACTCACCCCACAGCTTTGCCAATACCCCAAAAGAGCGATCAAATCTAGGTCTTTAGCGCGCAAGGAAGCCTCAATGCTTTCCCCTTCATAGCGCCAACATAAGCTCATACCAGTGGCATGTTGTTCTAATAATTGGTTAGCGATTAAGCCCATCAATCCACGCGCGATGACTCCGCCTACATGCACAAGTGTGCCCTGTTGCACGGGTTTTAAACTCTCTTTGATTGCCTGGATATATTCCTTACGCTGTTGGTTGGCTTGCACTAAGAGCGCAGCATAAAGGGGGTTAGCCTCTTTAGTAGCGAGCAAGTCCACGACCAAATTGCAATGGCAAAAGCCCTCAATGCCATCGAGTCGCCCCACGGCGTTGATGAGCGGGATAATATCCCATGCCAGTGTGCTGAGTTTATAGGGAGTGGGGTATTTTTTGGCAAGGTAAAGGGCTTTTAGGGAGTGGGGCATTTGGGTCTTTAGGGTGCAATCCATGCGCTGGACAAGTTGGCGGTTATAGGGTTGGCTTAAATCCATCATGTCCCCAATCGTGCTAAGACCGGCTAACACCTGCATGTAATGCAATTGATCTAGGCGCATTTTCACCCCATAGTGTTTGGCATAAGCTAGCAGAAGCAAATAGCCCACACATGCCCCGCTAATGCCCTTAAAAGGGTGAGAGTCGCTCAAAAGGGGGTGCACACAAGCATCGCAGGCAGGGATACGCCCCTCTAAAAATTCGTGGTGATCGCTTAAGATCAAGGGCGTATTATGGGCGTGCAAAAAAGCACACACATCATCGGGGATGGTTGCGCCATTGTCAATAGTGATAAATAGGCTATCTTTAAACTCTAGGGCGTGCCCGCCCATTTCTTGTCCCTGTGCGTTGTAATGCGTGCCTACAAGGCGTTTTTGGGTGGCGTAGCTCTCCAAGAGTTCCACACTCATCCCGTAGCTGTCGGTGTTGCGACGAGGGATGATAGAGTGAATGTGTGGGTAATCTAGCACTTCTTTGAAGAAGTAAAGGACAAGCGCGCTCCCGCACATTCCATCACAATCATAGTCCCCTCCGATGATGATCTGCCTTTGTGCTGTAATGGCTTGGTGCAACAGCTCTAAAGCGCGCACCCCATCGCCCATCTCTAGCACACTATCTAGGCTAAATTGATGTTTACCATCCTCTTTACTGATCGCCTCAATGTGCGCCCTAAATACCTCTAACATCAACGCCCTGCCTCATTACCCCAAAGTTGGATGTGTAGCCTCTGCCCCAAAGAGTAACCATGCTCCAAACACACACTCGCCAAGTTCTCTAAACCCTCTTGGAGAGTTTGCATGTCTGTGGCTAAAGGCATGAGATAGACCAAGGGAGGGGTTTTAAAGCACAAATTCTTTAATAAGGCTTGCACCTCATCTATATCTGTGGGGCAATGCAGCACAAATTTAAACACCACTTCTAAGGCGTGATCGATGATGTTCTGTAAGGGTTTTAGGGGGGTTGTTTCACCACTAAAGGAGAGTTTAGGACTTAGGGTAAAGTGCAACGAATCTAAGGGTGGGTTAAAGTCAAAAAACATGCTTCCATTGCTCTCTACCCAAATTTCATGCCCACGCTCGCCTAACACCTCCAAGGCTTCAAGTAAAATAGGGTTTTTAAAATGTAAACTGGGCTCACCCCCTGTAAGCACAATTAAGGGCAAGCGATCGGGGTTGAAGGGGGGGAGTTTGGCTAATAATTCTTGGGGGTTGTTTAAATACTGCCATTGAGCATTAGGGCGCACGGCATACGCGCTATCACAGCCTAGGACTTCCTTACCCTCAATGCGACTCTGCACTCCAAAGCCTACGCATTTAAAATTACACCCTCCCAAGCGGATAAACACGCTGGGTTGTCCTACACAAGAGCCTTCCCCCTGGAGACTATAAAAGACCTCTACAAGCGGGAGTGTTTTCATCAGTGTATTTGGGAGAGGGGTGGGGGAGCTAAAAAAGGTTTTTTGGGAGGGATCAACGCGCAAGCGCGCAGATTATAATAGAGTTTGAGTTTATCTAAGAGGGTCGGATCGCGCATCTCTTCTAGGATGCCCGCAGAGAAATGCACGCTCTCCAAAGAGATATGGCGCATTAAATGCGGATTTTGTAAGTCTGCTTTGAAACTCTGGGCGTAGCCGTAATTGGTTTCATGCACGCGCACAGAACTCACACTCAAGGGAGCTTCGCCATTATGAAACTCCGTGGCGCATACAATGGCGTCCAAGAACAAATGGAACATCAGGGCATACCCTTCTGCGCTGGGGTTGAAACCTAGCTTGACATAGCGCGTACATGTAGAGGTGATACACTTTTGAAATTCTGCAGACTCGCGATCCCAGAAATGATGGGCGTGGTCAAAAGCATCAATAAAACCTGCAATCTCGTTTTTGAATAAGCCAAAATCTAGGACCATCCCGGCATGATCTAGGCGATGCGCCTCTATAAAAACCTCGACTTGGTAGTTGTGGCCGTGGATGCTAGTTGCGCACCGCCTAGAGGTGCAGTTGCGCACAATGTGGCTGGCACAAAAGTGGAAAGTTCTTCTAATTTGCATGGGTTAGCGCTTATAACATGGCATGTAGATGGGGAGGCGATCGTAGTAGCGGTAATGTTCCGAGCGCGTGAAGTCAATGCGTCGGATAGTGTTGCCAATGAGGTCTTCATAAAGTCGATTGTAGCCGCAAGTTTTACCACTCACACTGCCATCGATGTAGAGCACGCGTTTGTTCAAGGTATTGTCCCACCAGTCCAAAATAAAATGCGAGCCCGCTAACATTGCACTAGAGGCAGAAAACCCAGTGATAGCATAGTAATTGGTAGGTACCCTAGCGCAATAAAACTGCCCCTCATGCCAGTAACAGCGATGCCGTTTGGCGCGCTCAATTAATGTGTAGTCATAATTATAAACCGGCTGGGCCATGATATTGCGCACAACCTGAATATAAATGGTATTTTTAGCCTGAGAGATGGGGTAATCTTGCGGTTTAAAAACATTATAAAAACCCAGTTGTTGTAACTCATAGATAATGAATTGTAGGTAGTAAGAGCTGACCATATCTTCTTTATCATGCACCACCACAATGGGCGCATTGTAGTTGAAGGCATAGTCTCCGCGCACTTCAGAGAAATAGCCCATATTCAAGCGATGACACCCTGTGAGCACAAAGATCAAGGGAACCAATAAAACCAAAAAAGCCCGACGCATCCACACGATCATTTTCATCTCCCCATTCTACTACAAAGTTTGGGCATTACATCCACTCTTGGAGAATTTGCAAATCTGTGTAACTAGTCATGTTGAGGGTGATGGGGGTGATGGAAACATAGCCATGGGCGATGGCTTCAAAATCACTTAAAACCCCCTCCCGCTCTTCCCACTTGAGAGGATTTAAACCCAACCAGCAATATTGTCTGCCTTTGGGATCTGTTTTAAGATGGACATTGTTGCTATAAAGGCGCACGCCTTTTTGGGTAATCTTGATCCCCTTAGGCACGCTTTGAGGAATATTGACATTGAGAAATTTACGCGCATGCGGGGCAAAGGGAAAACCATGTTTGAGATATTGCTGCACTAAACGCAAGGCAATCTGAGTCGCTGCACTAAAATCATGTTGGGCGAACTTTGCGCGATCTTGAATGCTTTGGGAAATGGCAATAGAGGGAATTTTATGCAAAGTACCTTCAATCGCGCCTGCTACTGTGCCCGAATAGAGCACATCTTCACCCATGTTAGAACCATGATTAATGCCCGAGATCATCAAATCAAAGGGGCGTTGATTCATCGAAACGGCTAAACAGACACAATCACTGGGCGTGCCATCATCTACACGGAAATAGCCTTTGTCGATTTCTTCAATGCGCAGAGGCACGCTGATAGTAATCCCATGTCCACAGGCTGATTTTTCATTCTTGGGGGCAACCACCATTACATCAGCAATGCTGCTGAGCGCATCTCTGAGAGCGAGTAGTCCTCTAGCTTCGTAGCCATCATCATTGGTGAGCAAGATATGAGGTTTCATGCGAGTTCCTTGAGCAGAGTCTGCAGATAAAGTGGTAGATGATGTGGAAAACCTGCAAGCATTTGCAATAAATTTGCCTGAAGTTCTTGCAAATATTCTTGGGCTTTGGACAAGCCAAGTAGGTTGACATAATTATTCTTAAAAGTGTCCAAATGAGTGCTCTTACCTGATTCTTGAGGGCTTTGTGTGGCATCGATAATGTCATCACGCACTTGAAAAAATAACCCCAAGGTGAGTCCAAAATCAAAGAGTTGTTGTGGTAAATGGGAGTCCGTGCGATCGCACACCACCAACGCGCCCATTTTCAGACTAGCGGCAATCAACTTACCCGTTTTTAGTGTGTGTAGCGTTTCTAATTGAGCGCGATCAAGTTGTTGGTGCTCAAAATGGCAGTCCAGGGCTTGACCCAGGACCATACCCGCTATGCCGCCACATTGTGCCAAAGTGGCGATGAGGGAGATTTTTAGGCAATCTGAGAGGGGTGCACTAGCCAAAAGCTCGAAAGCATAAGTGTTGAGGCCATCGCCCACTAAAGTTGCCATAGCTTCGCCATAGGTTTTGTGTAAAGTGGGGTGATGACGACGCTCATCGGCATTATCCATACAGGGCAGATCATCGTGGATGAGAGAATAAGTATGCAGCACTTCTAAGGCCAGAGCGATGGGGAAACACGCGTGCACCGCTTTTATGTCTGTTTCAAAGGCGCAGATCACTGCTAGAAAGAGTTTGGGCCTAAAGCGCTTGCCCCCGTTTAAAAGCATTTCCCAAAAAGCTTTTTCGAAAAAGGGATGAAAAGTTTTTATAGGAGGGTTAGCACGGGACACATATAGCTTAAAATCTGCACAGACCTGTGCATAAAAGTCTAGGGCACTCTCAGAGGCGCACATAGAATTCAAAACCATTCCTTAAGATCAACATTTCAATCCGCCCCTGCATGAACGCTGCACTCAATGCTCTTTGCAAGGCAACACGCGGGGATTGCCCCCCACTCACAATGGGCCTTTTATTGATCCAGAGCAAGCGATCGCCCACTTGGAGTGTGTCTAAAGGGGGGGTAAGACGCGTAGCCTTGGTGATCACCAGATTATGATCGAGGGTTATCCCAAAGCGTTCCAAAAAAGTGTCGGGCAATAAAAACCCTCCATAGAGCTTACCTACCTTGACCACGACCTCTTTAGTGAGATTGCGTCTTTTGAGAGTAATGCGCGCGTGGCTTTGATAGGCTAGATTGCTCACCACCCACTCTATATCGCGGGCATTATGCACAGGCTGGTTATTGACTTTCAAAATCACATCGCCCTCTAAAAAGGGATTATGTGGAAAGAAAGGATCTACGCTTTGCACCACAGCACTCCCTGAGCGCATCCGCACCCCAATATCGCCATAGTAAGCACTTTTTTGGGCCAAGAAGCGTTTGAGGTATTTTGTTTCGACAAATTCATACTTGCCCACTCCTACACCATAAATTTGGTAGCAAATATTGCTCACCACGCCACCTACCCCCAAAGGGGCAGAGAAACGCGCAAAGTCCAAAAAACCCCCTTGGCGTTCCACAATAGAACCCGTCTGCGCACGCGCGTGAATTCCTGCTAAGGCACGCTTATAGGCCTGAGCATCAATGTCTAGGAGATTATAGGCAAAGCGAGTTTTAGGGGCTTGGATCAGATAAAAACCAATGAAAGGATCGCGTTTGAGGATTTTAACCCCCTTAGGCGGAGTGGCAGAGCGCAAAAAGGCAACTTGTTTATCATGCCAAAGAAGCGACACACTCATGCCATGGGTGGCCAAGCGGTGGTATTGGACACATTGAGAAAAATCATAGGCATTCAAGGGTATACAACATAGCAGAACCGCCAAAGAACGCCCGCTCAATTTCAAAACAGTGCCTATTTTCCAAAGGGATTCAAACCGCCCAGCATGCCAAAGGCGGAGTTCTTGCGTCCTTCCTCTACTTGTTTGTATGCCTCGTTGAGCGCACTCATTAGGTAGATTTGCAAGGCTTCCTTGTCTTCTAAAAGGCTATCGTCAATCTGAATATCCAAGAGTTCACCCGCACCATTGATACAGACCTTGACAAGTCCCCCACCACTTTTGGCACTAAACTGCGCCGTCTTTTGCTTGGCTTCTACTTCCTTGAACTGCTCTTGAAGCTGGGATAAGAGTCCGCCCAACTGGCCTAAATCTAGCATGGCTTTCCTTTCTCTAAGATCGTATTATCATCTCCGAGCAAAACAACATGAGGTTGGTGGGTGCTAACATGTTCCAAACTGAGTTGCATATAAGCTAAAATGATAACCTGATCTCCAATTTGCACCAAACGGCTTGCTGCTCCATTGACGCAAATTTCGCGTCCATCTTCACCCACAATGGCATAGGTGCTAAAACGCGCGCCATTGTTGATATTAACCACATCTACTTTCATCCACGGATACAACTTAGCTGCTTGCATCAAATCCTTGCCAATGGTAATGGAGCCCTGGTAGTGCAGATTGGCATCTGTCACCACTGCACGGTGAATTTTTGTATATAGCACTTCAACAGAGGGAGACATCTATATTCCTTAAGTATTTCTCATCTTTTTAGGGGGCTTGGTGTGGCTTTTTTGTTTACACAGCACCTTGAGTTCCTGATTTTTGAGCACCACTCTCACACTCCCCCCTTCCTTAAGCCCACCAAAGAGAATCGCATCGCTGAGTTTGACTTTAATATGGTCATGCACCAGCTTAGCCATCACGCGCGCACCTAGCGGATCTTTGAAGCACAAAGAAGCCAAATGCGTACTCGCATTCTTTTCCAAACTTAGAGTGATGTTTCTAGGCGCCAGAAGTTCTTCGAGTTTTTGACACTCTTTGTAAGCGATACGCTCCAAATTTTCCAAAGTGAGGGGATTGAAACTCAAGATCGCGTCCAATCTGGAGCGCAGTTCAGTGCTCAATAAATCTTTAAGAGCCTGGTGGTATTTATGTGCGTGATCGTCCAAAAAGCCTACGCGTCCTAGCGCATTGCTCCCCGCATTGGAGGTTAGAATGAGGATGGTATGCTTAAAGTCGCTTTTGCGTCCATTATTATCTGTGAGCGTGGCATTATCCGTGATTTGCAAAAGCAAGTCGTAGACATTGGGATGAGCTTTTTCAATTTCATCGAGCAAAAGCACGCAGTGGGGATGTTTGCGAACCGCATTGACCAAAAGTCCACCCTGTTCAAAGCCCACATAGCCAGAAGGCGCACCAATGAGCTTAGAAATACTGTGGGGTTCTTTGTATTCGCTCATGTCAAAGCGTTCCAGGTGTAAATGCATGTGTTTAGCCAAAACCTTAGCTAACTCCGTCTTGCCTACCCCACTAGGACCTACAAAAAGAAAGCTGCCAATGGGCTTCTGCTCTCCAACCAGACCAGAAGCGTGGATTTTAATCGCTTCGACTAAGCGTTCAATCGCCTGATCTTGGGCAACTATCTCTTTTTTCAGCTTCTCTTCAAGTCCCTTGAGCTGATTTCTTTTCTCTAAACTAATATGCGCTTTGGGAATATCGATCTTAGAGGAGAGCACATTTTCAATGTCGTGTTTGGAGATCGTAGGGGGATGTGTTCCAGGGGCATAAATTTTTTTGAACGAACCAGCCATATCCATCAGATCGATTGCTTTATCAGGAAGAAAATTCTCATGAAGATAGTGCACCGATAGATCTACGCAGGCCTTGAGCGCCTCCTTGCTATAGTGTACATGGTGGTGGCGTTCGTAGTGGCTAGATAAACTATCCAAAATTGCATAGCAATCCTGCTTGGAAGGTTCTAAAATGTCGATTTTGCTAAAACGACGGCAGAAAGCCTTGTCTTTCTCCAGGACAGATCTAAATTCTTCAAAAGTTGTCGCGCCGATGCAACTTAAACTTCCATCAGCCAGCATAGGCTTGAGAATATTGGCCCCATCCAACGCACCTGTACTCGACGCTCCCGCTCCTAACACGGTGTGAATCTCATCAATGAAGAGAATACTTCCCTTGTCTTTTTGTAACTCCTTAAGGGTCTTTTTCAGCCGTTTTTCAAATTCACCCCTGTATTTGCTCCCAGCTACCATTGCGCTCAAGTCTAAAGCATAAATTGTGCGCGCCAATAAAAATGAAGGCACCTCTTTTTGGACGATCTTAAGGGCCAACCCCTCGGCGATGGCAGTCTTACCCACACCTGGCTCACCCACCAAAAGGGGATTATTTTTCTTGCGCCGTCCTAACACCTCGATGACTTTTTGGAGTTCCGCATCGCGGTGTGAGATCGGATCGATGGAGTTTTGGCGGGCCAACTCGTTGAGATTGCGCGCAAACTTCTGTAGAGCAGAAACCTTCTCCTTAGAAAAAGAAAGAGGAGGATGCTCAAGGATTTTGAGACTATCAACTTGGAAAGAATGTAGCACGCGCGCGCTATAGCTTTTATTCTCTTGCAGCATAATGAAGAGAAAATCCTGCACATCGATAATTTTATAATGCGTGTCCTGGACATAATCTTCCAATGCGTGGAATAAATCTAGCAATTCCTGATCATGCTTGGGGCGTTTGCGCTCTTCCATACTGCCATAGATAGGCACATTTTCGACAAGATAGTTTTGGATCATCTGCCTGGCATCTAAAATATCCACATCTAGTTGTCGTAAAAACCCCTGAATCTCCTTATCATTGAGCATTACCAAGAAGACATGCTCGATGGTAGTAAAACGATGGGATAATTTAGATGCCAATGCCACGGAGGCATTGAGGACACGGTGCAATCTGATAGTGATAGAGGGCATTACCTACCTTTGGAGATTCATTTCGCGACTAAGACGGGGACTGGCGAATTGTCGATAAAACTATTTTGATGTGAGCCGAAAATTTTATAAAAGGCTGAGGATTCACTCGCCCCAATCACCAAGAGATCGAAGCTTGGAGCCATTTCTAAAATCACATCTACAGGATTGCCCACCTTGAGCAACCCTTCGCATGCAATACCCTCCTGTGCAAATAACTCCGTGAACTCTTCTAAGAGATGGTTGGACTGCTCATGGGCAATGACTTCAGTTTGGCTGTAATTCATAATTCCGCTCTCTGGGTAAATGAGCACCTCTGGACTCACATGCACAAGGGTAAAATGCACATCCCTAAGTTTCTTGAAAAGTTTGAGAGCTGCGTCCAACCCAGCCCTACACTCATGCGTGTCGCTGATCCCAAAAAGCACCCTTAACATACGCCACCTTTTTGACATAATCCCCATCACTAAAGCCAGGGGATCCCAGGATCATCAAAGCCTGCCCACTAGCGGACACTGCGACTTCTCCTCCAAGAGCTGATGCCCCAACTCTGCGAAGGCTATTATAGCATAAAATGCCAACAAAGCACCTTATGCATCCATGACTAAACCCAGAGGTTTACGGCACGCGTGTTGACATACTCTCCCATAACTAAAGTTAGGGGATTCTAACTTTAGTGGAGATCGCGGCTTCAAGCAGGACAGCTCCATTTGGAGTCTTACATTCCCTATTCCAAAGGTTGATGCCCCAACCCCAAGGGTATTACCCCTTGATTGCACGAATATTAGCACAGCTATGTTGGTGCTAGCCTTATGGCGCGAGTGGTAACTTCTGTAGCATTTTTAAAGCCAATATAAGAGAAATGAGCCTAAGCTACCGCCAAAATATTTGAAGGAATTTTCAATGTATGCTCCCATTTTTGTGAGTGCTACTAACACGGGTGTGGGCAAGACCACGCTTTCCTTGGAAATTGCCCGTTTATGTAAGGCGCGCGGAATCAAAACCTTACTAGCCAAACCCATTGAAACTGGCATCAATACAACAGAGCAGACGAGCGATGCAGAATTGTTTTTCCAAGAGAACCTACAAGTTGAAGCGCATCTAAACTTGGAAGATATCAGTTTTTATCGGTATGTTTTGGGAGCAAGCCCCTTTGTGGCCATGCGTTTTGAACCCCACATCACTATAGATTTCAAAGAGATTAAAAGGAAGCTCGATGCGCTGCAAGAACGATGCGATTTGCTCATTGTAGAGGGGGTTGGAGGGTTACTAACCCCTTTGGATCATAAAAACAAAATTGTCGATCTCTGTACATTCCTCAAAATGAGGCCTTTGATTATTAATGCCGATCGTCTAGGCATGCTCAACGATCTCCTCTTGAATCAAGAGTATCTCAATACACACAAAATTTCCCATCACATGCTCATTAATGTGCGTGATAAGCGCGCCTATACCCAAATCTGCAAACCCTATATTGACTACCTCAACACCGCTTTAAAAACCCCTATCTTGGAGTTTCCCGAACAAAGTGCGCGTCTCTTAGACGCGATATTAGTCCCTTGTTGAGAATCTAGTGTTATAATGGGCTCCTAATTTAATTTGAAGGAGACACTATGTTCACTTTACGTCAGCTGCCTTATAGCAAAGACAGCATGGGGGATTTCTTAAGCCCTACCGCTTTTGACTTCCACCATGGCAAACACCACCAAGCCTATGTCAACAATCTGAATAACTTGATCCAAGATAGCGAGTTTAAGGATAGTTGTTTGTTTACTATTCTAACCAAATCCAGCGGAGGGGTTTTTAACAACGCCGCCCAGATTTACAACCATGATTTCTATTGGGACTGCCTAAGCCCCAAAGCCACTCAAATGAGTGAGGAGCTCAAAAGCGCACTCGAGCACGATTACGGCTCTCTTGATGGTTTTAAAGAAGCTTTTCTAAAAAGCGCAACAACCCTTTTTGGTTCGGGCTGGAACTGGGCGGTCTACAATCCCAAAACCCAAAAAATCGAGATCGTGCAAACCAGTAATGCCCAAACTCCAGTTACCGATCACAAAATCCCCATTTTGACTGTGGATGTATGGGAACACGCCTACTATATTGATCACAAAAATGCTCGTCCTGCGTATTTGGAGAAATTCTACCCTCATATCAACTGGGAATTCGTGTCTAAATGCTACGAATGGGCAAAGAAAGAGGGTCTAGGCTCTGTAGATCACTACATTAACGAGATTGTGCATAAGAAAGCCTAATGACAGATACCCTGACTATTGGCACAAAGGTCTTTCACTCTCGCCTCATCGTGGGTAGTGGCAAGTATAGGGACTTTGTCACCACTAAAGAGGCGACACTCGCCAGCGGAGCAGAGATGATCACCGTGGCGGTGCGTCGCGTGAATATCACCGATCCTAGTAGCGAAAACCTGCTAGACACCTTTAAAGGCACGGACATTAGTTTCCTACCCAACTCAGCAGGGTGTCGCACCGCACAGGAAGCGATTGCTCTTTTTAGGCTTGTCAAGGAGGCTACAGGGATTGATTTTATCAAGCTGGAAATCATCGGGGATGATAGAACGCTTTATCCGGATGTACTGGAAACTCTGCAAGCCTGTGAAGTCTTGGCTAAGGAAGGTTTCTGCGTACTGGCTTACACCAATGATGATCCCATCATGGCTAAAAAACTAGAAGATGCGGGTGCAAGCGCAGTGATGCCCTTAGCTTCCCCTATTGGGAGCGGGCTAGGCATTCAAAACCGCTATAATATCGGTTTCATCAAAGAGGCCGTCGGTGTGCCCGTGATCGTAGATGCAGGTGTAGGCTGTGCTTCGGATGCAAGCATTGCAATGGAGTTAGGAGCGGATGGGGTGCTTACTAACTCCGCTATTGCACTTGCCAAAGACCCCGTCTTGATGGCGACGAGCATGAAATTTGCCGTAATGGCTGGGCGGCAGAGTTATTTAGCCGGACGCATTCCTAAAAAAGCCTATGCGAGCCCCAGTTCGCCCGTTTTTGGGCTAGCCCAACTTTGAAAGATACTCTCTTTTGCACTCCCCTGCCCAAGCGTTTTGAATTTGACAACCAAGTGGCGGGCATGTTTGATGACATGCTTGCTCGCTCTATTCCCTACTACCATGAAACCCTAAAACTTGCTAGCCACTTTATAGCTCAAGATTTGGAGGGTGTGGTTTATGATTTGGGTTGCTCTACGGGCAACTTTCTAACTAATTTAAGCGCTCTGCTCTCCTCTGATGCTCCCCTAGTGGGTGTGGATAACGCTCCGAGCATGCTCGCCAAGGCGCAGGAAAAACTGAAGCTTGCCAATGTTTCCTGGCGCTGCGAGGACATTTTACACACCTCTTTGGAAAATGCAGGAGCTATTGCCCTGCTCTATACCTTGCAATTTATCCGCCCCCTGCAACGCCAAGCCTTGATAGGGCGTATTTTCCACGCCCTAAAGCCCGGGGGGGTTTTGGTAGTGGCAGAGAAAATGATGAGCTTGGATCGAATCTTAGATAAACAAATGATCGAGCTTTATTATCTCTACAAGCAGGCTCAGGGATACACGCTCAACGAAATTAGTTTCAAACGCGAAGCCCTAGAAAATGTGCTAGTGCCCTATAGTTTGCAAGAAAACACCGCCCTTTTGGAGCAAGCCGGCTTTAAGCATGTAGAAGTGCTCTTCAAATGGGTAAATTTTGGACTCTTAATCGCGCGCAAGGCTTAGATTATCCTAAAAAAGAGAGAGATGACACGCACCGCTAAACACATCCTTAAAATAGCCTTCATTAGTCTGTGTTGTGTAGCAAGTCTTTTTGCCCATGACACCCATACAAAAGCCCAACAAATTAAACAATACCTCGCTATAGCTAACAAGGCTTACGATAACTATGAGCGTGCCGTAGTGTCAGATTATGCAAAAGCCCTGCAATATTTCAAAAAGGCAGGGGATATGGGGTATGCAGGGGGTTATTTCTATGCAGGAGCGATGTATGAAAATGGCAGCCTCGAAGGCATCCCCAAAGATTACGCTAAAGCCATGCAATACTACCAAAAGGCAGCAGACATGGGGGAGCCTGCAGCTTACAATAATTTGGGGATTATGTATGCACATGGCAAAGGTGTCAAGCGCGACAAAGAAAAAGCGCGCCAATACTACCAAAAGGCTTGCAATATGGGTTTTGACACTTCTTGTCAGCTCCTAAAGGAGCTAAAACACAAGAACTAAAGGGCTTGTAAAGGCTAAGGTTGCAAAGTCTCTAGCAGATTCAAACCAAAGCCCTTCAAAGCCGTGTATTCGGGATTATCCTGAGTGGTGATGAGTTTAAAATCTCCAATCCCCAAACTTTTTAAAATCAACGCCCCCACTCCAAAGCTTTTCATGGTGTCCGTCTTAGCCTGTGGATCAATGAAGACGAGGTAACCCCCTTGGGCGTGTAGTATCTGTAGGGCCTTTAGGAAAAAATTATACTGCTCGGGCTGACTCAAGAGAGCGTGATCGTTTTGCACCACATGGAAGCGCACCAAAGGCACAACCGGGTTGCCAAATTGATAGACATGGTGTTCGCGTTGGAGATGATCCAAGAGTTTAATGTAAGTGCAATGGTAATCCATAAAACACGCCGGCGCGTTGTAGACCAAGCGCACGAGATTTTCGGTTTGGAGGCGATAACTCACTAAATCCGACACATATAAAATTTTAAGCTTGTGCTCTTGAGCAAAATCAAGCAAAAACTTGTCCCCCCTTTGTGCCATCGAGCCATCTTCTTTCATGATCTCACAAATCACGCTCACCGGCTTTAGTCCGGCTAACTTGCATAAATCCACGCTCGCCTCTGTGTGTCCTGTGCGCACCAATACCCCCTCATCTTTAGCCACGAGAGGGAAAATATGCCCGGGGCGCACGAAATCCTGTGCGCTAGTCTTTTCATCGCATAGCAATTCAATCGTCAAAGATCGCTCATAGGCAGAAATCCCCGTCTTAGCTTGGCGCGCATCTATAGAAACCGTGAAAGCTGTTTCGTGTTTGGAGTCATTGTGAGACACCATAGGTTGCAAATCAAAGCGGTGCGCAAGCTCCTTAGTGAGCGAAACACAGATGAGTCCGCGCGCGTGTTTAGCCATGAAATTGATCTTATCTGGGTTGCTAAATTCCCCCGCCATCACCAAATCCCCCTCATTTTCGCGATCTTCATCGTCCATTAGAATAATCAAACATCCCTGTTTAATGGCATCAATCGCCTCTTGCACTCTTGTTAAAACGCCTTGCATAATACCCCTTTTGCATTGATCACGCCATTGTAGCACAAAATGAAAACAACACTCAGAATTTTAAAAACCATGTTAGAATACGCACTTATCAAAGGATCGTCATGGAAAAAATCATTGGTGTAATGGGTGCAATGCCAGAGGAGATTGCTCCTTTTTTAGCCCTCTTTGGTGCACACACGCAAGAAAATATAGGGGGCAATGTCTTTTATTTGATCCCTTTTAAGGGCATGCGCATTGTTCTAGCCTATAGCAAGATTGGTAAAGTGCATGCAGCCACCACGGCGAGCACAATGTTATTGCGCTATGGGGTGCAAGCTTTGATCTTTAGTGGAGTAGCTGGTGGTCTTGCCCCTCATTTGCAAATCAATGATCTTTTATTAGCAACCAAACTCTGTCAAGCGGATGTGAATCTATGTGCCTTTGGACATCCTATAGGCTTTATCCCTGAAAGTGCGCTCTTTGTAGAGAGCGATGCTAAATTAAATGCCCTAGCTCAAAGCGTGGCGCAGGATTTAAATATCTCTCTTAAAAATGGAGTGGTGGCCACCTGCGATCAATTTGTGAGTTCTAAAGAGCGTAAAGTAGAACTTGTGCGCGATTTTGGGGCAGATGTGGTGGAGATGGAGGGGGCAAGTGTGGGTTTTGTCTGTGCGAATTTTGGCGTGCCCTTTTGTATATTACGTAGTGTGAGCGATAGCGCCAATGGAGAAGCCCCACAGGACTTTGATCGCTTTTTAGAACAGGCGGCCCAAATTAGTGCTCGGTTCGTCTTTTCCATGCTAGAAAAGCTCGCTTGTTCTTGACAAGTTGGTTGAGAAAATGTTATAATTGAAACTTGTGTTAGTGCTGGCTTAGCTCAATTGGTAGAGCAGCTGCCTTGTAAGCAGCAGGTTGGGGGTTCAAGTCCCTTAGCCAGCTCCAGAGTAGGTGAGATACTCAAGTGGCCAACGAGGGCAGACTGTAAATCTGCTGACTTTCGTCTTCCGTGGTTCGAATCCACGTCTCACCACCAGCGCGGGAATAGCTCAGTTGGCTAGAGCATCAGCCTTCCAAGCTGAGGGTCGCGGGTTCGAGTCCCGTTTCCCGCTCCAGGGTGCCCATATAGCTCAGGGGCAGAGCACTTCCTTGGTAAGGAAGAGGTCGGCGGTTCAATTCCGCTTATGGGCTCCAGTGTAGCTATCCCTAATAGGTTTTAAAAATTTAAATATCAGGAGCGCAAATGGCAAAAGCAAAGTTTGAAAGAAACAAACCCCATGTCAATGTGGGCACTATCGGACATGTTGACCATGGCAAGACTACTTTGAGTGCAGCGATTTCCGCCGTGCTATCTCTGAAGGGCTTAGCCGAGCTCAAAGATTACGACAATATTGACAACGCCCCCGAGGAAAAAGAAAGAGGCATTACCATTGCCACTTCCCACATCGAATATTCCACAGAAAATCGCCACTACGCGCATGTCGACTGCCCTGGCCACGCCGACTATGTGAAAAACATGATCACCGGTGCAGCCCAAATGGATGGTGCAATTCTAGTTGTGTCTGCCGCTGATGGTCCCATGCCCCAAACCCGAGAACACATTCTACTCGCGCGCCAAGTGGGTGTGCCCCATATCGTAGTGTTCTTGAATAAGCAAGATATGGTGGATGATCAAGAATTATTGGAATTGGTAGAAATGGAAGTGCGTGAGCTTTTGAGCGCCTACGACTTCCCTGGAGATGACACTCCCATCATTGCTGGTTCTGCTCTTAAGGCCCTCGAAGAGGCTAAATCTGGTAATATCGGGGAATGGGGCCAAAAAGTCCTGGATTTGATGGCGCAGGTGGATGGCTATGTACCCACTCCTGAGCGCGACACCGAAAAAGCCTTCTTAATGCCCGTAGAAGATGTGTTCTCCATTGCTGGCCGTGGCACTGTTGTAACTGGTAGGATTGAACGCGGTGTAGTGAAAATCGGGGATGAAGTGGAAATCGTAGGGATTAAAGACACCCAAAAAACCACAGTTACCGGTGTAGAAATGTTCCGCAAAGAGCTCGATAAGGGTGAAGCGGGGGATAATGTGGGTGTGCTCTTGCGAGGCACAAAGAAAGAGGAAGTCTTCCGTGGTATGGTTCTCTGCAAACCCGGTTCCATCACACCTCATAAAAAGTTTGAAGGTGAAGTGTATGTGCTCTCTAAAGAAGAAGGTGGGCGTCATACTCCCTTTTTCAATGGCTATCGCCCCCAATTCTATGTGCGCACCACCGATGTGACCGGTTCGATTACTTTGCCTGAAGGCACTGAAATGATCATGCCTGGGGATAATACAAAAATTATGGTAGAACTCATTAGCTCCATTGCTTTGGAAGTGGGCACAAAATTTGCCATTCGTGAGGGCGGTAAGACCGTGGGTGCGGGTGTGGTGACTAAAATCCTTGAATAGGATATTGGCATGAAAGTTAAGGTTGGTTTGAAATGCGCAGATTGTGCGGAGATTAATTACAGCACGACCAAAAATGCCAAGACAAACACAGAGAAACTGGAGCTCAAGAAGTTTTGTCCTAGGGAAAATAGGCGCACCACACATAAAGAGGTAAAACTCAAGAGTTAAGGGCGCTAGGAGAGGGGGACAGAGGTCAGTAGCTCCAATGGTAGAGCGCCGGTCTCCAAAACCGATTGTTGGGGGTTCGAGTCCCTCCTGGCCTGCCATGGTGGCAAGAGAAAGTTGGTAGAATGAAGAAGTGGTTATCCCATTATAGATTGACAAAAGAAGAGCTATCAAAGGTGATCTTCCCACTCAAGGAGCAGATCCGCAATGCCCTTGTATCTGTGGTGATTGTGGTGAGTATTATCACTTTGTTTTTGGCTTTGATAGATTTTGTTTTGTCGTCCTTTGTCGCTAGCATTCTATAGGGGGACTTGTGAGTATGGAATGGTATGCAATTCAGACCTATTCGGGTAGTGAACAGGCGGTTAAGAAAGCCATTGAGAACATGGTGCGCGAGAATAACATCGGGGATCGGGTGCAGGAAGTCATCGTGCCCACCGAGGATGTGATCGAACTCTCCAAAAAGAGTAAGAATAAGGTTACAGAGCGTAGCTTATATCCGGGTTATGTATTTATCAAGGTGGATTTGGACACGGTGCTATGGCATAAAATCCAATCCCTGCCTAGAGTGAGTCGTTTCATTGGAGAGAGTAAGAAACCCACCCCCTTAAGCGATGCGGACATTGGAAATATTCTGGAAAAAATGACCCACCGAGCAGCTCCTAAACCCAAGATTTACTACGAGAAGGGTGAAGTGGTACGCATCATTGAAGGGCCTTTTGCTAACTTTACCGCTACGGTGGAGGAATACGATGTACAACATCGTAAGTTAAAACTCAATGTATCCATTTTTGGGCGCAATACTCTCATTGAGATTCTCTATTCTCAAGTGGAAAAAATTATTTAAGGAGAACGCATGGCAAAGAAGGTTGTCGGTGAAATTAAATTACAGATCCCCGCAGGAAAGGCGAATCCTTCCCCTCCTGTAGGTCCTGCTTTGGGCCAGCGAGGTGTGAATATTATGGAGTTTTGCAAGGCTTTTAACGAGAAGACCAAGGACATGGGGAATTTTAATATCCCTGTGATCATTACGGTTTATCAGGACAAGAGTTTTACTTTTATCACCAAAAAGCCTCCAATGACCGATCTCATCAAAAAGGCTAGCGGGGTGGCCAAGGGAGCGGATAACCCTCTGAAAAATAAGGTAGGTAAGCTCTCTTTAGCGCAGGTTGAGGAGATCGCTAAGAACAAAATGGAGGATCTCAACACTACGGACCTAGAAGCTGCTAAGCGCATTGTCATGGGCAGTGCGAAGAGCATGGGTATTGAAGTAGAAGGATAGGCATGGCAAAACTAGCAAAGCGTTTAGAAAAATTAGCGGATAAGTTTGACAGAGAAAAGGTCTATGATTTAGATGAGGGTGTGGGTGTAGTGAAATCTTTGGCATCTGCAAAGTTTGATGAAACTGTGGAGGTGGCCCTGCGCCTAGGTGTAGACCCTAGGCATGCCGATCAAATGGTGCGTGGCGCGGTGGTCTTGCCTCATGGCACGGGTAAAAAGGTGCGTGTAGCCGTCTTTGCAAAGGATATTAAACTAGATGAAGCTAGAGAAGCAGGTGCAGATGTGGTGGGGGGCGAGGATTTAGCTGAAGAGATCAAAAATGGCAATACCAATTTTGACATGGTCATTGCCACCCCAGACATGATGGCCGTTGTGGGCAAGGTAGGGCGTATTTTGGGTCCTAAGGGTCTGATGCCTAATCCTAAAACTGGCACCGTAACTATGGATGTGAAAAAGGCCGTGAGCAATGCTAAAAGCGGACAGGTGAATTTTCGCGTGGACAAAAAGGGCAATCTGCATGCCCCCGTAGGCAAGGTGAGCTTTTCGGTAGAACAGATTAAAGAGAATATGCTGGAATTGGTGCGTGCGGTCAATAAACTCAAGCCCAGCACCTCTAAGGGGAAATACATCCGCAATAGTGTGGTATCTCTGAGCATGTCTCCAGGCGTGCGACTCAATTCTCAGGAATTGATGGATATCAAGTAGTTGATCTTAGACTAGAGAAACAAGGACTTTAAGTTTAAATTACTTCTTGGGTAGCCTTGTGGAAGTTAAGTCGGAAAGGAGGAAGCATGCATAGAGAACAGAAGAAAGAGTTGGTTGCCACCCTGAAAAATGCCTTCAGCGACATGGAAGCGTTAGCAGTGTGCGATTATAAGGGTTTGAGTGTAAAACATTTAGAGCAGTTACGCTCCCAAGCGCGCACGCAGGGCATTAAAGTGCAGGTAATCAAGAACACCTTAGCCGCTCTTGCACTCAAAGGGGCTCAACTGGAGCCCTTAGAGCTCAAAGAAACCAATCTGTTTGTGTGGGGCACAGATCAAATCGCGCTCTCCAAATTGGTCATGGGTTTTGCTAAAGAGCATAAGGAGCATTTCCGCGTCAAAGCTGGATTGTATGAAAAACGGGCTGTGGATAGCGCACACATCGAAGCGATTTCTAAACTGCCCAGTAAGCAAGAGCTCATTGGAATGTTGTTATCGGTTTGGAGCGCGCCTGCGCGTTATTTTGTTACAGGTTTGGACAATTTGAAAAAATCAAAAGAAGAGGCATAAAGGATTAATATGGCGATCAGCAAAGAGGAACTTTTAGAGCATATCGGCAATATGAGTGTGCTAGAGCTCTCTGAACTTGTGAAAGCGTTTGAAGAGAAGTTCGGCGTGAGTGCGGCACCCACTGTGGTGGCTGGAGCTGGAGGGGGAGCTGTAGCTGAAGCGGTGGAAGAAAAAACAGAGTTTAGCGTGGTGCTAGCTGACACTGGAGCGGAAAAAATTAAAGTCATTAAGGTAGTGCGCGAGATCACTGGATTAGGCTTGAAAGAAGCTAAAGAAGCCACCGAAAAAACTCCTCATGTGCTCAAAGAAGGCGTGAATAAAGAGGAAGCCGAAACCATCAAAAAGAAACTAGAAGAAGTCGGAGCAAAGGCTGAAATTAAGTAAATTGCCTTTTCAAAGGATGGGGGAAATGCTATTTCAAGGGATTTCCATGCGTATTTGCTAAAGCAGACATTTTAGGTAAATGCGTGTGACTATTTATCTACAATGCCAACTTTACACATCCCACAAAGGTTCAACATGCAATATTCAGCCTTAGCGCACCGCTTGCGTGCGGATTTCACTAAATTGACTCAGGAGTTGGAAGTTCCCAATTTGCTATTGTTGCAAAAAGACAGCTACGAGGCGTTTCTCTACCCCAAAGAGGGGCGTGAAAGTGGGATTGAGCGGGTTTTCAAAACCGTCTTCCCTATTCACGATACCCAAAACCGTGTCAGTCTGGAATATGTAGATTGTGAATACGGCAAAGGTAAGTATACTGTGCGCGAAGCCATGGAGCGGGGCATCACCTATTCCGTGCCCTTGAAAATTAAAATTCGTCTGATTTTATGGGAAAAGGATGCTAAAACCGGGGAGAAGTTGGGGGCTAAGGATATTAAAGAACAAAGTATCTTTATCCGTGAAATCCCCTTGATGACCGATCGCACTTCTTTCATTATCAATGGGGTAGAGCGGGTGGTTGTCAATCAACTACACCGAAGTCCGGGCGTGATTTTCAAAGAAGAAAAATCGACCACCAGCGCTAACAAGCTCATTTACACAGGCCAAATTATCCCCGATCGCGGGTCATGGCTCTATTTTGAATACGACGCTAAAGATATTTTGCATGTGCGCATCAACAAGCGCCGTAAGGTTTCTGCTACCATCCTTTTCCGTGCACTGGGCTATAGTAAACAGGATATTATCCGTATTTTCTACCCGCTTTTGAAAGTACGCTATGAACAAGGCAAATACTTTATCCCCTTTGAGAGCATTAACCTCAGTGAAAGAATTGAATTTGACATCAAGGATGCCCAGGGAAATCTCTTGGTCGCTGCAAACAAAAAGGTTAGCAGCAAAAAGACTAAGGAGCTCAAAGAGAGTGGGATCGAATGGGTGGAATATCCCAACGATATTTTGCGCAACCGCTACTTGGCTGAGCCCATTGTAGATGCACAGGGAGAAATGCTGCTCGATAGCCTTACTCTGCTAGAAAATTCTAAATTAGAAAAACTCAATGAAGCGGGGGTGTGCGAATTTGTGATTGCTAACGATTTGGCGCTAGGCCATGATGTTGCGTTGATTCATTCTTTTTTAGGCGATGCAGATGCCCTGCGCTTGCTCAAACAAAGTGAAAAGATCGACGATGAGAGTGCTTTGGCCGCGGTGCGCATTTACAAGGTTATGCGTCCGGGTGATCCAGTGACTCCTGATGTAGCTAAGGCTTATGTGCAACAACTCTTCTTTGACCCTGAGCGCTACGATTTGACGCGTGTAGGGCGCATGAAGATGAATCACAAATTACATGTGAAGGTGCCCGATTATGTTACCGTGCTCACCCATGAGGACATCATCGCCACCATGAAATACCTAATTAAAATCAAGAATGGACAGGGGCAAATTGACGATCGCGATCACTTAGGCAATCGCCGTATCCGTGCGGTGGGCGAGCTCTTAGCTAACGAGTTGCATGAAGGTTTGATGAAAATGCAAAAAACCATCAAGGATAAACTCACCACCATGAATAGCGCATTAGACGCACTCATGCCTCATGATCTTGTCAATTCCAAGATGATCACAAGCACCATTTTAGAGTTTTTTATGAGTGGACAGCTCTCGCAGTTTATGGATCAGACCAACCCGCTCTCTGAGGTTACACATAAACGCCGTCTCTCTGCTTTGGGTGAAGGGGGACTAGTCAAGGATCGTGTAGGCTTTGAAGCCAGAGATGTGCACCCTACACACTATGGACGCATTTGTCCCATCGAAACTCCTGAGGGGCAGAATATCGGATTGATCAACACGCTTTCTACTTTCACACGCGTAAATGAACTTGGCTTCATCGAAGCCCCTTACAAGAAGGTAGTGGATGGTAGAGTGAGTGATGAAGTGGTGTATCTCACGGCTATACAAGAAGAAGGCCAGGTGATTGCCCCAGCAAGTACGCGCATAGACGCGCAGGGCAATATTTTAGATGATTTTATTGAAACACGCGTGGGTGGGGAAATTGTCATGCGCGAAAAACACAAAGTAACTTTGATGGATTTGAGTTCGCGCATGCTCGTGGGGGTAGCGGCGTCCTTGATTCCTTTCTTAGAACATGACGATGCCAACCGCGCGCTCATGGGCACTAACATGCAACGCCAAGCTGTCCCCCTTTTAAAAGCCCAAGCCCCTATTGTGGGAACTGGGATTGAGAGCATTGTGGCACGCGATTCGTGGGGGAGTGTCAAAGCAGCGCGCAGCGGGGTGGTGGAAAAGGTCGATTCGAAAAATATTTACATTTTAGGAGAAGGGGAACAAACCTACATTGATGCCTACTTGTTGCAGAAGAATCTACGCACCAACCAAAACACTTGTTTTAACCAAAATCCCATTGTGAAGGTAGGCGATCGTGTGGAGGCGGGGCAAATTATCGCCGATGGTCCTAGCATGGACAGAGGCGAGTTGGCTTTAGGCAAGAATATCCGTGTGGCTTTCATGCCTTGGAATGGGTACAACTTTGAAGATGCTATTGTGGTGAGCGAAAAAATTACTAAGGATGATGTGTTCACCTCAGTGCATGTCTACGAAAAAGAGATCGAGGCACGCGAACTCAAACACGGCATTGAGGAATTTACTCCAGACATTCCTGATGTTAAGGAAGAAGAGGTGGCTCATTTAGACAGTGGCGGGATTGTCAAAATAGGCACCTATGTCAGTGCGGGCATGATTTTAGTGGGTAAGGTCTCCCCGAAGGGAGAGATGAAAAGCACGCCTGAAGAGCGTTTGTTGCGCGCTATCTTTGGGGATAAGGCCGGGCATGTAGTGAATAAATCGCTCTACTGCCCTCCTTCTTTAGAAGGCATTGTGATTGGAGTGCATATTCTGACTAAGAAAGGATATGAGAAAGACGCGCGCGCAATCAGTGCTTATGAAGATGAAAAAGCCGCGCTGGACATCGAGCATTACGATCGTCTTACTATGCTCAATCGCGAAGAGCTCTTGCAAATTAGCGCCTTGTTTTCTAAGGAACCTCTGCAAGAAAGCACCACACTCAACGATACCACTTACCCTAAAGACGGTAAAATCCCCAAAGAGGTGGTGATGGAAATCAATCGCTTTGGATTAGCTTCTCTAGCCAAAAAATACAAAAAAGACATTCAAGATCAATTTGAACATATCAAAGCCAACTTCTTGGAGCAAAAGAAAATTTTGGGAGAGGAGCATGAGGAAAAACTATCCATCTTGGAAAAAGACGATATTCTACCCAATGGCGTAATCAAAAAGGTAAAGGTTTATATCGCTACTAAGCGTAAGCTCAAGGTGGGGGATAAAATGGCTGGACGACACGGCAACAAGGGAATTGTTTCTAACATCGTGCCCATTGCTGACATGCCCTACACTGCCGATGGAGAACCTGTAGATATTGTGCTCAACCCTCTAGGTGTGCCAAGCCGTATGAATATTGGGCAAATCTTGGAGGTGCATTTAGGGTTGGTGGGAAAACAACTGGGTGCGCAAATTGACATGCTTTTAAAAGACCACACTCAGGATATGCTAACTAAGTTGCGTGCCAAGATGCTCGAAATTGCCCATGCAGTCAATATCAAAAATGACACTCTGGCTAAAATGCTAGAAAGTTGCTCGGATGAGACCTTACTTGCCTACGCGCGTGATTGGAGCTCGGGTGTAAAATTTGCTATCCCCGTTTTTGAGGGCATTAGCGAAGAGCAATTCAAACGCCTCTTTGAACTAGCCCAGATCGATCCTGATGGCAAAGTGGAGCTCTATGATGGGCGCACGGGCGAAAAGATGAAAGAGCGGGTCAATGTAGGCTATATGTATATGCTCAAGCTTCATCACCTAGTAGATGAGAAAGTGCATGCTAGAAGCACGGGACCTTATTCTTTAGTCACCCAACAACCCGTAGGAGGTAAAGCACTCTTTGGAGGCCAACGCTTTGGGGAAATGGAGGTATGGGCACTCGAATCCTATGGCGCAGCACACACGCTCAAAGAAATGCTCACGGTGAAGTCTGATGATATCAAGGGGCGCGAGAACGCTTATAAAGCCGTGGCACGGGGCGAACATGTGGGTGAGTCTGAAATTCCCGAAACCTTTTATGTGTTGACCAAAGAGCTGCAGTCTTTAGGGCTGGATGTGAATATTTTTGGAGATGATGTGGATGAGCTTGGTGCGCCCAAACCCATCGCCATTAAAGAAGACGAACGCCCCAGAGATTTTAGCTCTTTTCAACTCACTTTGGCTAGCCCAGATAAAATTCGCGAGTGGAGCTATGGGGAGGTGAAAAAACCCGAAACCATCAATTACCGCACTCTCAAACCTGAACGCGATGGTCTCTTTTGTATGAAAATCTTTGGGCCTACCAAGGATTATGAATGTCTGTGTGGGAAATACAAAAAACCCCGTTATAAGACCATTGGGAGTTGTGAGAAATGTGGCGTGGCAATCACCAGCTCTAAGGTGCGATCTTTTCGCATGGGACATATCGAGCTGGCCACCCCAGTAGCGCATATCTGGTATGTCAATTCCTTACCCAGTCGTATTGGCACACTTTTGGGCATTAAAATGAAGGATTTAGAGCGCGTACTCTACTACGAGGCCTATATCGTGCAAGAACCCGGGGAAGCCTTTTACGATAGTGAAAACACCAGACCGGTTTGTAAATACGATATCTTGAATGAAGAACAATTCCAGAGCATCGCGCGCCATTATGAGGGCAGTAGTTTTGTAGCGCACATGGGGGGTGAAGTGATCAAGGAACTCTTAGAGGAGTTAGACCTAGTTTCTTTACTCAAAAGCCTCAAAGATGAGATCAAAGAAACCAATTCAGATGCCAAGAAAAAGAAACTCATTAAACGGCTTAAAGTGGTGGAAAGCTTTTTAAATTCAGGCAATCGCCCCGAGTGGATGGTGCTCACTGCTCTACCCGTATTGCCTCCAGATTTAAGACCTTTGGTCGCTTTGGACGGGGGTAAATTTGCTGTGAGCGATGTCAATGAGCTTTACCGCCGCGTGATCAATCGTAACCAGCGCTTGAAACGCTTGATGGAGCTGGGTGCACCTGAAATCATCGTGCGCAATGAAAAACGCATGTTGCAAGAAAGTGTGGATGCGCTTTTTGATAATGGGCGCAATGCCAATGCGGTTAAAGGGGCGAACAAACGCCCCCTTAAATCCCTCTCTGAGATCATCAAGGGCAAGCAGGGGCGTTTCCGCCAAAACTTGCTGGGCAAGAGAGTGGATTTTTCAGGCCGTAGTGTGATCGTGGTGGGACCCAATTTGCAGATGGATCAATGTGGCTTACCCAAGACAATGGCTTTAGAGCTCTTTAAACCCCATTTGCTCTCTAAGCTCGAGGAGAAAGGCTTTGCTACAACCCTCAAACAAGCCAAGCGCATGATCGAGCAAAAAACCAATGAGGTGTGGGAATGCCTAGAAGAAATTGTGCACAACTATCCCGTCTTACTCAACCGCGCTCCCACTTTGCATAAGCAATCTATTCAGGCTTTTCACCCAAAACTCATCGATGGTAAAGCCATTCAGCTACATCCTTTGGTGTGCTCGGCTTTTAACGCCGATTTTGATGGCGACCAGATGGCCGTGCATGTGCCCCTTAGTCAAGAGGCGATCACGGAGTGCAAAGTCTTGATGTTGAGCTCCATGAATATTCTCTTGCCTGCAAGCGGAAAAGCGGTGGCAGTGCCCAGCCAGGATATGGTGTTAGGGCTCTATTATCTCTCGTTGGAAAAAAGCGGTGTGCTAGGAGAGCATAAGCTCTTCTCGAGTGTGCATGAAGTCCTCACGGCCATTGATGCTAAGGAGTTGGATATCCATGCCAAAGTACGCGTGCTACAAGGCCATCATGTTCTGCACACAAGTGCTGGGCGCTTGGTGCTCAAGTCCATTTTACCAGACTTCGTGCCCCCTCACTTGTGGAACAGGGTGATGAAAAAGAAAGACATTGGGGTTCTAGTGGATTTTGTCCATAAAGAGAGCGGGATTGGTAAGACGGCACGCTTTTTGGACGATCTGAAAATGTTGGGCTTTAGATATGCTACCAAAGCAGGCATCTCCATTTCCATGGACGATATTATCACTCCAACTCATAAGATACGCATGGTTGAAGAGGCCAAAGAGAGAGTCAAGTCTATCCAGGGGCAATTTGAAGCGGGAAATCTAAGCGACCAAGAACGATCAAATAAGATCATTGACATTTGGGGTGAAATCAATGAATTGATGGGTAAAGAGATGATGGGAGCCATCGCTCAGGACAAAGAGGGCTTTAACTCCATCTACATGATGGCTGATTCGGGCGCACGGGGTTCAGCCGCTCAAATCCGACAACTCGCCAGCATGCGTGGTCTGATGACTAAGCCAGATGGTTCTATCATTGAAACTCCTATTATTTCCAACTTTAAAGAGGGCCTAAATGTGTTAGAGTATTTTAACTCGACGCACGGAGCACGCAAAGGGTTAGCCGATACCGCACTTAAAACTGCCACAGCCGGTTATCTCACCCGTAAACTCATTGATGTGGCCCAAAATGTTAAGGTGGTGCAAGAGGATTGTGGCACGCATGAGGGTATTGAAATCACGGATATTACAGTGGGGAGTGAACTCATTGAGCCCTTGGAGGAGCGCATCTTTGGGCGTATTCTGGTAGAGGACATCATCGATCCGCTGACCAATGAAATTTTGCTTAACACCGATACCCTGATTGATGAAGAAAAGGCAAAAAAAATCATCGAAGCGGGGATCAAATCCGTTACCATTCGCACTCCTGTTACCTGCAAAGCCCATAAGGGGGTGTGTGCGAAATGCTATGGTCTGAATTTGGGTGAGGGCAAAATGGTCAAACCTGGAGAAGCTGTTGGGGTGGTGGCCGCCCAATCTATTGGGGAGCCGGGCACGCAATTGACCTTGAGAACTTTCCATGTGGGTGGAACAGCTTCTAGGAGTCAAGAAGAGCGTGAGATCGTGGCGAATAACGAGGGCTTTGTGCGTTTCTTCAATGTGAAAACCTATCGCAATAAAGAGGGGAAAAATATCATCATCAACCGCCGCAATGCGGCAATTTTAGTGGTGGAGCCCAAGATCAAAGCTCCTTTTGATGGAATCTTAAAAATTGATCATAGCCATGAAGAAGTGATGATGCGTGTGGTGGGCGAATCGCAAGAGGTGCGCTTTGTATTACGCAAAAGCGATGTTGCTAAACCCAATGAGTTAGCCGGCGTGAGCGGTAAAATTGAAGGCAAGATTTATTTGCCTTATGATAATGACCATGTGGTACGCCAGGGGGGTAGTATCGCAGATATTATCAAAGATGGCTGGAATGTGCCTAACCGCATCCCTTATGCCAGTGAGATCGCCATTAACGACAACGATCCGATTACACAGAATATTACCGCTAAAGAAAAAGGTGTTGTGAGATACTACAACTTGGTGGGCGATCATCTGGAGCGTGCTCGAGAGATCAAAGTAGGCGATGTGGTAGAGGAAAAGGGGCTTTTTGCCGTTGTGGCCGATGAAAACGATCAGGAGGCAATTCGTCACTACATCGCGCGCGGTTCAATTGTGAGAACCCAAGACAATAGTGCCGTGGAAGCGAGCACTTTGTTAGTTGAAGCTAATCAAGAAGCGAAAAACCTCATTGCCACATGGGACCCTTATAACACACCTGTTATTGCAGATGTAAAGGGTGTGGTGCGCTTTGTAGATTTGATTGTAGGTGTGAGCATTAGCACCAAAGAGGACGAAAACACAGGGGCTATTTCCACGACAGTCAATGAACATGTCCCCAGCGATCTCAAACCCCGTCTTTATATCGAACGGGAGGAAGGAGAGGGAGTTTTCTATTCTTTAGAACCTAAGACCTCTATTGTGGTTGCTGAGGGCACGGAAGTGGAAGTGGCTGATGTCTTGGCCAAAATTCCTAAAGCCACCGCTAAATCTAAAGACATTACGGGGGGTTTGCCGCGCGTTTCGGATATCTTCGAGGCGCGCAAATCCAAACCCAAAGACACCGCCATTCTTTCAGAAATAGATGGTGTGGTGAGTTTTGGTAAGGCTGTCCGCAATAAGGAACGCGTGTTGGTTACTTCCCATGATGGGCGGAGCGTAGAATATTTCGTGGACAAGGGCAAGCAGATTTTGGTGCATCCCAACGAATTTGTACACGCAGGGGAAGCGATCACAGAGGGGGTGGTGAGTAGCCATGACATTCTGCGCATTAGTGGCGAAAAAGAGTTACATAAGTATATCGTGAGTGAAGTGCAACAGGTTTATCGCCGTCAGGGGGTGAGTATTGCTGATAAACATATCGAGATCATTGTGTCACAGATGTTACGGCAGGTACGTATCTTGGATAGTGGCGACACAAAATTCATCGAGGGGGATTTGGTGAGCAAGAAGCACTTCAAGGAAGAAAATCAGCGCATTTTAACTCTCAAAGGAGAACCCGCCATTGCTGAACCTGTCCTGCTGGGAATCACCCGTGCGGCTATTGGAAGCGATAGCATTATTTCAGCAGCCTCTTTCCAAGAAACCACCAAGGTGCTCACAGAAGCCAGTATCGCGATGAAAAAAGATTTCTTAGAGGACTTGAAAGAAAATGTTGTCTTGGGACGCATGATTCCTGTGGGAACAGGACTTTACAAGGATAAGCGTGTTTGTGTCAGAGTCGAGGAACACGACTAAGATAGAACAAAGATTGTTTAAGCTACAATGGCGGTTTTGGAAAGAAATTTAGAAAAAGGACGAGTGTGCCCACTATCAACCAGTTGATTAGAAAGGAAAGGAAGAAAATCCTTAAGAAAACCAAATCTCCGGCTTTGGTGGAATGCCCCCAAAGAAGAGGGGTTTGCACGAGGGTTTATACCACAACCCCTAAAAAACCTAACTCTGCCCTTAGGAAAGTTGCCAAGGTGCGCTTGACAAGTAAATTTGAAGTCATTAGCTATATTCCCGGAGAGGGGCATAATTTGCAAGAACACTCCATCGTGCTCGTGCGCGGAGGTAGGGTTAAGGACTTGCCCGGGGTGAAATACCACATCGTGCGCGGGGCGCTAGACACCGCTGGGGTGAATAAACGCTCGGTTTCTCGCAGTAAGTATGGGGCTAAAAAAGCCAAAGCCGGGGCTGAGAAGAAAAAATAAAGGGAATAGATGAGAAGAAAACGAGCACCCATTCGAGAAGTTTTGGGCGACCCAGTTTACAACAGCAAGGTGATCACCAAGTTTGTTAACAAGATGATGTATGATGGTAAGCGGAGTGTAGCAGAGAAGATTATCTACGCAGCGCTCAATAAGATTGAGGAAAAAAGCGGAGAGAAGGGCATTGAGGTTTTTGAAAAGGCCTTGGAAAATGTGAAACCCTTATTGGAAGTGCGCTCTAGGCGTGTGGGCGGGGCAACTTATCAGGTGCCCGTAGAAGTGCGCCCGGCCCGCCAACAATCCTTGTCTATTCGCTGGATTTTAGAAGCTACTCGCAAGCGCAATGAACGCATGATGATTGATAAATTGGCTAATGAATTGCTCGATGCAGCCAGTGATAAAGGGGCAGCTTTTAGAAAAAAAGAAGAGATTCACAAAATGGCAGAGGCCAATAAAGCCTTTGCTCACTATCGTTGGTAGGCGGAATACATGGCACGTAAAACTCCTTTAGAAAAAATTAGAAATATTGGGATTGCCGCCCATATTGATGCGGGCAAGACCACTACCTCTGAGCGTATTTTGTTTTACACTGGGGTCAGTCATAAGATTGGCGAGGTGCATGATGGTGCAGCCACAATGGACTGGATGGAACAAGAAAAAGAAAGAGGAATTACCATCACTTCAGCTGCCACCACTTGCTTTTGGCAGGATCACCAAATTAATTTGATCGACACCCCCGGGCATGTGGATTTCACCATTGAAGTAGAGCGCTCTATGCGTGTGCTCGATGGTGCAGTGGCGGTGTTTTGTTCAGTAGGAGGGGTGCAGCCCCAGAGTGAAACCGTGTGGAGGCAAGCCAATAAATACGGCGTGCCCCGCATTGTGTTTGTCAACAAGATGGATCGCATTGGGGCTAATTTTTACAATGTGGAAAACCAAATCAAAGAGCGCTTGAAAGCTAACCCCATACCCATCAATATCCCCATTGGCGCAGAAGACACTTTTCAGGGCGTGATCGATCTGGTTGCCATGAAAGCCATTATATGGAACAACGAGGCAATGGGGGCTAAATACGATGTGCAGGACATCCCTAGCGATCTGCAAGTCAAAGCTCAAGAATACCGCGATAAACTCCTAGAGGCCGTAGCTGAACAAGATGAAGCTTTGATGGAGAAGTATTTGGGTGGAGAGGCCCTAAGCGTGGAAGAGATCAAGCATGGGATTAAAGTCGGGTGCTTGAACATGGCGCTCATTCCTATGCTCTGTGGCTCCTCTTTTAAAAATAAAGGCGTGCAAACCTTGCTAGATGCCGTCATCGACTACCTACCTGCTCCCACAGAAGTAGCGGATATCAAGGGAGTAGACCCCAAGAGTGAAGAAGAGATCAAGGTGCAATCTGGGGACGAAGGCGATTTTGCTGGGTTGGCTTTTAAAATCATGACCGACCCCTTTGTAGGGCAACTCACCTTTGTGCGGGTGTATCGTGGGAAACTCGAATCAGGAAGCTATATTTATAATTCCACTAAGGATAAAAAAGAACGGGTGGGTCGTTTACTCAAAATGCACTCTAATAAACGCGAGGATATTAAGGAAGTCTACGCAGGCGAAATTTGCGCCTTTGTAGGACTCAAAGATACCTTGACAGGGGACACGCTCTGTAATGAAAAGAGCCCCGTGGTGCTAGAGCGCATGGAATTTCCCGAACCTGTGATCCACATCGCTGTTGAGCCTAAAACTAAGGCTGATCAAGAGAAAATGGGCGTGGCTTTGGGCAAACTTGCCGAAGAAGACCCCAGCTTTAGAGTGATGACCCAAGAGGAAACCGGGCAGACCTTGATTGGAGGCATGGGCGAATTGCACTTAGAGATCATCGTAGATCGCCTCAAAAGAGAATTCAAAGTCGAGGCGGAAGTGGGTCAGCCTCAAGTGGCTTTCAGGGAAACCATTAGGAGCGAGGTACAAAAAGAGCATAAATACGCCAAGCAGTCTGGCGGGCGCGGGCAATATGGGCATGTCTTTATCAAGCTTGAGCCCCAAGAGCCTGGAAGTGGCTATGAATTTGTGAACCAAATCAGCGGGGGCGTGATCCCCAAAGAGTATATCCCTGCGGTGGATAAGGGAATCCAAGAAGCGATGCAGAGTGGGGTTTTGGCGGGTTACCCGGTGGTGGATTTCAAGGTTACCCTGTATGATGGAAGTTATCACGAAGTAGACTCTTCAGAAATGGCCTTTAAGATTGCTGGTTCTATGGCTTTTAAGGAGGCTTGCAGAGCGGCTAACCCTGTGCTTTTAGAGCCGATGATGAAGGTCGAGGTTGAAGTGCCTGAAGAATATATGGGCGATGTGATCGGGGATTTGAATCGCCGCAGGGGGCAGATCAACGCGATGGAGGATCGCTTAGGGCTTAAGATCGTGAATGCTTTTGTGCCTTTGGTAGAAATGTTTGGTTATTCCACCGATCTGCGCTCTGCCACCCAAGGTCGGGGTACCTATTCGATGGAATTTGACCACTATGGTGAAGTCCCTGCTAACATCGCTAAGGAAATTGTAGAAAAACGCAAGGGCTGAGTAGTGGTTCATCTCTTGGTGGAAAAGCCAGGAGTCTAAGCAGGGCACTTGGCACAGGCTAGCTAGCTGGTGTTGAGTAGGTGTAGGGTTTTTTGGGGGGATTGTTCAGCTAGGTTTATTATCACGGATACATGGATATAATAACAGCTGGAATGTGCTTTTATGCTTGAGATTTTAACACGACTAAGTATCGCGCTCACCGCGATGCTGTGGGTTGTATGTGGGTGTTTTTTAGAAGCGGGCACGCCATCTAGCGCGCAAATCCGCTATATGCAAACCAACTTCAGGCAGTATCTCTTAGATTTTACGGAACAAGACATTAAGCAGGGTAAGCGGGCTATGCGCTCCCTTGCCCTAAATTCTACTGTGATTTTTAGTCAATACCCTGACCTCACGCAAGTCAAGCAGCTGTATGGCAGTTTAAAAGGACTTGCGGATTTAGCCAAACTCTACGCCAACCCTCAGAGTCCACATTACAGAGATATCAGTCTTAAAACGAGTATCCTAGAGGGCTTGAAAATTTTTGCTAGGTATTATGCTGTGGAGGGGATGGAGGTGGGTAATTGGTGGCCCTGGGAAATTGGCATTCCTAAAACTCTCAATGAAATTTTAGTCATCATGGGCGATTCCATTCCTCCCCCTTTACAAACGACCTTATTGCAAGCCCAAGCCTATTATCAACCAGACCCTAGATATTCTGGTTTGAGCGTGGGTGCGCGTAGTAGCACCAATCCTAGGGCCAGAGAGAGTCAGGGGGCTAATCGGGTGGACACCGCTTTCATTGGACTTATTAGGGGGGTAGTACAACAGGACCCAAACCAGATTTTAGCGGCCATAAAGGCGGTGAAAAGCGCGTCTACAATCGTGCATGCAGGCAATGGCTTTTATGCAGATGGGTCGTTTATTCAGCACGAACATGTCCCCTCAAATGGGTCGTATGGGATAGTGCTTTTAAAAGGTTTAGCCCAGTTTATGGTCGTGCTCGAACACACTCCCTTTAGCCAAAACCTCATCGATCCCGGGCTTTATGCGAGTGTGCTTAAATCCTATCCCTACTTTCTCATTCAGGGGGGCTTAAACGCTTCGGTGTGTGGCAGGAGTATTAGCCGCGATCGTGAAAATGATTTCAGTAGGGCCAAGGGTTTGATAGAGGCTCTAGCCATCCTCTCAGAACACGCCCCTAGTCCTTATAAAAACCTCTTGCAGAATTTAATCGCTCAAAATCTTAAATCTCAACCTAATCTAATCAACACTAGCCACACCATCTCTCAAAAAATCCTAGCACGCATTGCCGCAATAAACTTCCCTCCCCTATCCTTAAAACCTGTGCAAATCTTTGGAGCGATGGATCGAGCCGCCCAAAGGGGCACGCGTGGGGGGCAAATCGTGCTTGCCCTGCATTCAAATCGCATCTTAAACTACGAAACCATGAATGGTGAAAATCTCAAGGGTTTTGATAGCAGCGATGGAATGAGTTATATTTATGGGGATGCCAATGCATTTATAGACTTTTGGCCCCTTGTCAATCCCACCAAATTGCCCGGCACTACCGAGTTAAAAGGTCAGGAAGAAGTTCTTCAAAGACGGGGTAATTTGGGGTTGCAGTCTTGGGCGGGTGGAGCCTCTAATGGGATATACGGCTTTGTGGGTATGGATCTGCAAAAGACGGGCTTTAGGGCGCAAAAGTCCTATTTACTTATGGGCAATGCCATGATAGCACTGGGGAATGTGCAAAGCCCTAAACCCACAATCACAGCCATGGATAATCGCAAAATCAGTCCCCAAAATGCAATCTATACCAATGCGCAAATTCTCCAACAGAGTGCTAGCTTGACAAAAAAAGGAGATACTCTCAACTTTAGCAATCCAATTAAGCACAACAACATCGGTTATGTTTTACTACAAGACATGCAGGTTTCTGTTGACAAGGTGTCAAGACAGGGAAGTTATGCAGACATTGGAGGCAGGAGTACGCGCACCCTAGAAGCCCCCTTTTTAGAGGCAATTATTCATCATCCACCCAAACAAGCTTCTTACGCTTACTTAGTCTTGCCTCAATTTAGTCCTCAAGAAGTGCAAAACTACCCATTGGAAGATATTGAGATCATCGCTCAAAATCCTAAAGTCCACGCCTTGCGTCTCATTTCCAAAAACCTGCTGGCCATTAATAAATACCAATCTGGCTGGCTTAAAATAGGCGATTTACAATTCAAAGAACCTCTCTCCATTTTAGAAATCAAAACCCAGCACCACCTACAACTCAGCATTGCTGACCCCACTCAACAACTCACCAATCCCATCACTCTGATCTTAGAGGGCCGCTACAGCCTAGCCAACTCAAAATCAAGCGCGCAGCTCACCTACAAGGGCAAACACACTTATTTAAGCTTGCAAACCCTCCCCCTCGGTGCCTCGCTAGTGGTTGAGTTGGTGAAAACCCCCTAAATACTAGACTCGTAGCCCTGCTTGTATCTGGCACACATAGTCGCAGATGCTTTGTAAATGCTGGGCTTGAATCTGTAATTTCAGCTCTAAAATGCTCAAAGGCAAAGAGCAATCTTGGAGTTTAACCGCGTCTTTGGTGGTAACCAGTAGAGAAGTCGCCTTGTGCGCCCTAAATGCCTTTTGCAGGGTTTGTTGGTCAAAATAGGCGTGATCTTTAAAATAGAGTTTGCCCACCACTTCGGGCAAGTAAGAATCTAAACGGCTGGGGTTAGCAATGGCAGTTACTAGGAGCATTCTAGGACTGGGGCTACTCACCCACACTTGACGGGTGTAATCTTTTCCTTCTTGTAAAAGCAAATCCGCCTGTTTATAGCCACGCAAAAACTCCCGATATGCCCCAGCAGGCAATACAAAATCAAAGTAAGGCGCACGCTCTGGTTTGAGCACAATATTTAATTTCTTAAAGTTAAAGCGAAACCCATCATCTAATAGGATCACCTGCGCGCCCAACTCTTTAGCCCTTAAAATGCCTGCCCTGCGATCAGCACTCACCACCACACTAGCCTTTAGGCGACTGGCGCACAAAAACGCTTCATCCCCAGCTTCTCTCTGCTCTACTAAGAGGTGTCCGCGCTCACTCACCACCACTAAGCCCTTAGAAGTGCGTCCATAACCCCGACTAACTACACCCACATGCAAGGGTTCTAAAATCTTGCCCAATTCTAAAATAAAGGGAGTTTTGCCACTCCCTCCCACTACTAGGTTACCTATACTAATAATAGGAATCTCCAAATCCTCATAGGGGGCTAGGGCGCGCTTGAGGGTGGCAATGCCCCCATAAATGAGCGAAACGGGCAAGAGCATGTAGGCTAAGAGTTTCTGCCCCCTGGTAGGGGTGTAAAAATAGCGTTCAATCCAAGTCATAGAAAACTAGGAGGTTGGCTCTTAAAGGCGTTTTTTTGCACTCTATTTACAATGCTTGCCACCAAGTGGGGCGCATACCCTAAAGCACATAGCGCGTTGGTGTCAATGTGTGCTGGGTTTTCCCAGCGCGCACTGATTTCTTGCAAGAGTGGGTCAATTTGGGTGTAACTAAAACCCAAATCTGCCTCATCACTCTGTCCGCTATAGAGGTCTGCGCTGGGGGGTTTGTTTAAAATCTCTTGGGGGATTTCTAGGGCTTGGGCTAGGCTATATACTTGGCTTTTAAAAAGGTGGGCAATGGGGTTAATTAGCCATGCCAAATCCCCAAAAAGCGTTCCATACCCTAGCATGATTTCGCTCTTATTGCTCGTGCCCACCACCAACGCGTTAATTTCCATAGAAAAATCATAGAGCAAAGCCATGCGCATGCGTGCACAGAAATTGCCCACACGCCCCAAACTCACATCAAGGTTATTGGCTTTAAATAACGCTTCATAGGGCGCGATGGGGCGCTGCGTGTAAGGGATATTAAAGTGATTGCACAGAGCGATCGCATCTTCTGTAGCACTGGAAGTGTGGGTAGCAGGCATTAAAAGCGCGTGCGTAGGCAAGACTCTTTGGCATAACACACCCACCAACGCGCTATCTAACCCCCCGCTCATCCCCACTACAAAACGCTCAAAGCCCCTTTGTGCACCCTGAGTTTGCAAAAACAAGAGAAGTTGATCCAGGATATTTTTCATTTACAAATCCGGCAAAAATTTGGCACACTTAGGATTGAGGGTGTTATCTTGATCGCGGATAGAAAGATAGGGGTTACAGCCTAAGTAATAAACCTCGCCCTTGCGATTTTGGATGGTAAAACTCCCGTCCCCATTAATCTCAAAGGTGTATTTTTGTCTCTCTAGCATCCAGCTCCTACTCCAAGAGTCGATCCCTCAAAAATATGGAAGGCATTATAGCGCAACATGGTGGCAAACAAGGTGATTGCCATGTATCTGTGTAAGAGAAAAACCTCTCTTCACTAATGTCAAATCGGCGTATTTAAATGCTGAAATTACTCAAACACTTAAGCAAAAATTAGTTACAATGGCGCAAAAAGCTTGTGGAGAAGTGAGCATGAAGAAGGGAATTCATCCAGAGTATGTGCCTTGCAAGGTAACTTGCGTTACAAGTGGGAAGCAAATTGAAGTGTTGAGCACCAAGAGTGAGTTGCGCATCGATATTTCGAGCTTTTGCCACCCCTTTTACACAGGGAGTGATAAAATCGCCGATACCGCAGGGCGTGTGGAGAAATTCAGACAAAAATACAAAATGCAGTAAGTTTTGTTGAGTTTATTGCCCACCCCCATTGGCAATTTGAAGGACATGACATTGCGCGCTTTGGAGGTTTTAGCGCGTTGTGATGTGCTCCTGTGCGAGGATGTGCGCGTAACCAAGAGGTTGTTATTCCTACTCGCTCAGGAAGGGGTTTTGAAAACCCCTGAGCAGTCGTTTTACTCTTTCCACTCCCATAATCAGGAAACATTTTTGAGTCAGATGGGGAGTTCTTTTTTTCGGGGTCGGCATGTGGGATTTGTCAGCGACGCAGGTATGCCCTGTGTGAGTGATCCAGGAGCTAGACTGGTAGACTTTGCTCAAGAACATGGCATTGAGTATGAGGTTTTGCCCGGTGCGAGC
Source organism: Helicobacter salomonis (assembly GCF_900197775.1). Classification (NCBI taxonomy): domain Bacteria; kingdom Pseudomonadati; phylum Campylobacterota; class Epsilonproteobacteria; order Campylobacterales; family Helicobacteraceae; genus Helicobacter; species Helicobacter salomonis. The sequence continues at coordinate 18,181 of NZ_FZMA01000006.1, read as the reverse complement.
GCATGCGTGAACGCTTATAGCGCGAGTGGTTTTACTGCAAAGTCGTTCCATTTTGTGGGCTTTTTGCCTTCCAAGAATGTGGAACGGCGTGCTAAGATTGCTAAACTTGTTGCCAGTTGTACTGCATTGCAGGAGGAAGTCGCATGTGTGATTTATGAGAGTCCTAGACGTCTGCTGGAAACCTTGGATGATCTAGCTTCCATCCTGCCTGAGTACCCCCTATTTGCTATTAAGGAGATGACCAAGCTCCACGAACGGCGTCATAAGGGTAGTGTGCTAGAGGTCTATCAGAAGCTCAAGGCTCTTCCACCCAAGGCTTTACTTGGAGAGTGGGTGTTGGTGTGCGCCATGCGTCCACGCGCGGAGCCTAGCCTCTCTTACCAAGAGATTGCGGACATGGACCTCCCTCCTAAAATCAAGGCGAAGCTACTGGCTAAACTTAAAGGAATTTCGACCAAAGCGCTTTACGCATTAGGCTTGGATGCATGATTATCTTTGGCAAGCAGGTGATCTTGTACATTCTGACGCATTATCCAGATGTGGTTTTAGAATGGTATTTGGCTAAAGAGGTGGATAAAAAAATTTTTGCGCGCCTGCGTGCCCATGCTAGAGAGTATCAAAGTACCATTACACGCATAGATTCTCAAAAAGCCCAAGCTATGGTAAGGGGTGGCAATCATCAAGGGTTTTTGGCTAAGGTGCGTCCTCCCCAAAGCACTACACTGGCTACACTCAAAACATTGGACCGAATCCTCGTGCTATGTGGTTTGAGTGATGTGGGAAATGTAGGTGCATTATTCCGTAGCGTTGCATGTCTGGGCTTTGAGGGGGTGATCATGGACACACATCTGCCCTACGAAGGGTTGGTACGCACGAGTATGGGCGCGCTCTATGAAGTGCCATTTTGCATATACCCGCATTTATTAGATGCTCTACAAGAACTCAAAGATGCTGGCGTGCATCTCTATGGCGCACACATGCAAGGGCAAGATGTACGCCAGATGGTATTTGAACACCCCTTAGCAATTTTTCTGGGCAGTGAGGGAGCTGGCTTATCTCCCAAAATCCTGCGTAAAATGGATCAAATTGTGCGCATTAGCATGCAGGGTAGGATAGAGTCGCTCAATGTGAGTGTGGCGGGAGCAATTATTATGGACAGGACACGATAATGGAAGACCAAGCAAAACTAGCAGAATTGGACAAAAATCTTGCCTCTCTCAAAGAAAGGGGTATCCAAGAAATTGCCCAAACAACCAAGATCGCTCATCCCAAGATCACGGCAATTTTAGAGAAGCGTTTTGAAGATTTGCAACGCGTGCACGCAGTGGGTTTTATTCAAATTTTAGAGAAAGAGTATGATCTGAACTTGGGTCAATGGCTTATAGAATACGATAAAAGCTTTTTCTTCAAACCTCCTATAGAGGATAAGCTTGATGCATCAGAGAAGTCGCCCTTTGTGAATACTCCTCGCTCGGACCCAGAAGCACTTGCTTCTTTCCAACCTAAAAAAACTTCGAAGCTGACGTGGGTTTTGCCCTTGGTTTTGCTGGTAGGAGTTGGGGCCTACATTTATTACAATCGCTACACTCCATCACAAGAACCAAACCAAAAACAAGATACATCTACACCATCTCCTACCCAGGATAACGCAGAGTCTAGCGTGGCTGAACCGACTTCAACCATTCCAGAATCTGCCCAAAAAACTCCAGAACCCAGTGTATCTCAAGCCCCACAAGCAGAAACACCACCTCCAACAACTCCTGCTTCCAATCAAGAGGAAAAACAAATTACCCAAGCAAATCAACAGGTCCAGGAGGGTTCGCCATCTCAGGAGGCACCCATTGATAAGTCTAAGGTAATCGTTATCACACCCAAGGAAGAAGTGTGGATGGAGCGCATCGATTTAGATACTAGGAAAAAGACTCAAGTTACCATAAAAGATCCCCTTATTTTAGAAACCAAGGGGCATAAATGGCTCCTAGCTTTTGGGCGAGGCAATATATCTTTAGAGGCCAATGGCCAAGTTTCTGATTTCCGTCAGGATAAGCCTTTAAGACTTCTCTATACACCCAAAAATGGTTTACGCCGCATCAGCTATACCCACTATCAAGAACGGAGTAAATAAGTCTTGAGATTTCTAGCATGCCTGGCAATTCTCGCAACTTGGCATGGGTTTCTCCTGGGCGATGCCTTGGAAGACAAAATCAAGAATCTGGTGGGTGAAAAGTTTTATCAGGTCAATAAAAACTTCATCTGGCGTGTGTTTAACAAACGCGAGACATTTTACCAGCAAGGGCAACTACAAGTCAAAAAAGTGGTGGACGCTTTGAAGGACAATGGTCTCTTACCTTTGAAATTTGGCAAACCCAGCACATTGCAGGTGAGTTTTCAAGCGAAAACTTCTCCTCTATTGCTTTTGAAAACCATCCAAAGTGTGCTTGCGTCCATGGGCTATGCGTATTTTACGGTCTTGGAGGTGGATTACAAAGACGCATGGAGCAAAGCAGTCTTTACACTTAAGACAGAATACGCCCTAGACCCAAACTTGATCGCTGTGCTTTTCGCTAGGAAAGGTTTCATCTTAGCGGATTTAAAACGCAATAATTTGCGGGACTGGGTGTATTATTTTGGAGTGCGCACTCCAAAGTTAGCTAATGCAACTACGATCATTCCCTCAGGCAATTACTTGGCGCTTAAAGAAATTAGCGGAGAGTATTGGTTGGACATGGGCTATAGCGGCAGGTTACACATCATTGCCAACACGCCCGAATGGTATCCTCAAATTAGTTTTTTTGATTCTTCATTACACATGCTAGATTTTACACATAGTGTCAAGGCCACCCCGCAGGTGAATTTAGATATACCCGATCGCGTGCGCTTTATCAGGATAAGCGACATGAAGAATCCTCTTGTGCTTAAAGCGGGTATTAGAGTGCTCCTAGAACCTCTACAGCCTTAAACGAGTCTTAGTTTTGGCTATTCTGTTATAGGGATAGTAGCATGTGGGCACTTCACGATGGAAGTGCAAGCACTTAGTTTAGTTATGCTACAATCCCTACGATCGTCCTCTGGAAGTGGTCTTGTGAGAGGCGTTCGATGTGGAGTTTTGTTAGTTAGTGTCCTTTGGGACACTTTAGTTAGGAAATTCTTCCCTCGGGGGAGGGGGGGTGTTTCGCGCCAAGATGCATCCATGGAGCAAGATTCTGATGCTATTATTTTCTCGCTACAAACATGTTTTAGCCACACTTAGCACCCTTTTTATATCTCTCAATGCGGAGGGCAATGGAGCATTTTTGGGAGGTGGATTCGTGTATTCCCACTTCATGCGCGATTGGAACTTCAAGATGGTCATGGAAAACCTATTTGAGCCTTTTGCGCCCATACCTCGTGTGGGTAGTGAAATTTTGGGAGGTGATAAATATTCTGGGGCCCTCTTTGGGGGCGATTTACAAGTGGGCTATAAACAATTTTTTGGCAAGGAAAAACGCTTTGGTTTGCGTTACTATGCCTTTGGAAGCGCGCAGGGAGGATATTATTCCTACCTTGCCTTTGGTCGGCAAACCCAACAGAGAATCAATGCCACCCAGAGTGTTGCGGTGTTTTTTTACGGCGCAGGAATCGATCTTCTCTCCAATTTTTATGATAGAAAAGAAGTTAGTCTAGGGATTTTCGTGGGAACAATTATAGGGGGGGAGAGCTGGTTACTGGGAAAGAGTTATGCCAGCAACAAGAGCTGTCAAACCCAAATTCCTAGCGAACCGCACCGCTGTGTGAGCGCTGACGCTTACTGGAAAAATCAGGCAAGCTTGATGGAGTCCTTTGGACAGGAGGCCAAGTTTTACAACATGCCCAGTTTTCAGATTGCGCTTCAAGGGGGTTTTAGAGTGCATTTGACCAAGCACCAAGGGTTTGAGATGGGGGTGCGATTCCCCTTCATGGCACATAATTATTACACAGAAAAAGATCGCAACGACTGGGGCAATTATGGCAAAAATGGTTCAGCTAGCATTGTCTTCAGGCGCAAACTCGCCCTCTTTGCTAACTATATCTACAATTTTTAAGCCATTCATATTTTGATAATCTGCGCACCTGAACCGCCCAGATTATAGGGTGCGTCCTCAAAAGAAATCACCTTAGGATGGGTTTTGAGCCACCCCTTAAGGGCTTGGCGTAAAATCCCCTTACCCTTGCCATGTACAATCAACACTTCTTCAAAACCGGCTAAAAGCGCGTTGGCTAAGAAGTCTTGGGCTTGCTCTAGGGCTTCTTGCACCTCTAAAGCGCGTACATCTAGGCGCATGCGTGCGTGGGCTTGGGGCTTGCACTCTAATTTAACTTGGGGCTTGGGGGCTTGGGGGCGTGTGTGAGACACTTTGAGGGCATGGGCGCGAGTCTTGATCTTGAGTCCATTCTCTAAGAGCACGACAAATAATTCCCCACTCAAACCCACAATCTGCCCTTTTTGTTTTCCATAGACAACCCCCATGCCAATGGTAAGGGAAGTTTCTAAAGACTTAGACTCTGGGGGCTTGGTTAGCTTTAAACCCTCTCTGATGGCTTGGATTTGCTGGTGGGCGTGGCTTTTATTATGGGTGCGTTCAAACTCTTTAAGCGCATCTTGTAGCGCTCTTAATGCCTGCTGGTAGCTTTTTTCTAGGGTGCGCTGTTTGACTTCTTGTTGCTCTTGAGCATCTTGCATTTGCGCCAAGTGCGCTTGCACGCTCTGCGCATGGGCTTGTTTAGCATATTCTAACTGGGCACGCTCGTTAAGGAGCTCTTGCTCTAGCGCGCTGGTGCGCTCAATTAAAGCATTTAAGTGGGTTTGCTCTGCGCCATAGAGGGCGCGCGCTTGCTCTATCAAATCCAAAGGCACACCATAACGCAGGGCACTCTCAAAGGCGTAACTCTTGCCAATGAGTCCCGGGGTGAAGGTGTAGGTAGGCATTTGAGCTTGCAGATCATAATTAGCTGCGAGCAGTTGCACGGCAGGATTTTTAGCCAACAACATCGCTAAATGCTTGTGGTGCGTGGTTACCACCACCTTAGCCCCCTTAGCTAACAATGTTTCTAGCAACACTTTATACAAACAACTTGCCTCTGATGCGTCCGTGCCTAGTTCGATCTCATCCACTCCTAGCAAGAGATGAGGGGTAGTTAGAGCATGGCTAAAATCGAGCATGCGCCCGGCGAAGGTAGAGATGTCATTTTGGCTATTCTGTGGGTCGTTGATGATGGCTTGGATATTTTCTATATGGGGGATTTGGGAGTGGTGCGCGTTGATCTTAAAGGGCAAAAAGTGTTTAGCCAGCCACGTCGCGCTCAAAATGGATTTGAGCAACATCGTTTTACCCCCCGTATTAACCCCCGTAACCAACAGCAGGGCTTGGTTGAAGTCTAAACAAAGGGGTTTAGGGTTGTTGAGATTGGGGTGTTCAAAATCTTTGAGCACAAAATGCCCGTGTGCGTTGGGCTTGATAAAGCTTAGATTCGCGCTTTTAGCAAAACATATACGAGCCTGCAGATGGTCTATATAGTCAAATTCGTGATTAATAAAGCGCAAAAATAAAAAATAGGGACGTAATTTTTGACTCCATTGTGCGCAGATGTACGCGACACTCTCTTCTATTTTATTGCGCGTTTCTTGGATTTTGCGCGCTAAACTCTTCACTTCTAAGGGTTCTATGTAAAATTGCCCACTATGGGAGCGCGCCACCACCGCGCCCTTAAGCACGGCAGAAAAGCCCGGCTTGAGTAGCAAAGTTTCGATCCCCTGCACAAAATGCACTTGGCGATCGGCTAGATAGAGTTGCAGAGTCGAGCGGCTTAAGATTTGATTGAAGACTTGTTTTTGTTGGACTTGCAAACGCCCTAAACTCTCTAACAACGCGTCTAATTCGGGGTAAAAACCCTCTTTGAGAGCGGGGACATCTTGCATGCACGCCTCTAGCTCTAACAGAGGAGCGGGGAAGTGAATATTTTCTAAATAGGCGCATACATGGGGATGTTCTTTGGGGCGCGCGCGCGCTTTTAGATAGGCAAAATAGCGCGTGATCTTCACAAATTCAAATAAAATTTCTAAACGCCATACCCCTCCCTTTTTAAAGGCTTTGAGAGCTTCTTTTAGGCAGATGATCGCGCTAGGGGGGGCAAAATCTAGACTTTCAAATTCTTGCAAATGCTCCCAAGTGCTGGGGCGCAGGGTTAGGGTTGTTACTTCTTTGGGGCGGGCTAAAAAGTTGGCAAAGTTAGCTAAAAAGCGTTCTAAATCTAATTGGTTAGCTAGCGTGTTCAAGAGGCTTTTTCTGGCAAGATTGTAAATCGATCAAGGTATCTTTCATGGGGCTATTGGGTTTGCCTAAAAAACTCAGAGTGCCGGTTACCAAATTGAAGTTTTTATTATTGACCTCTACATGGTTACAGAGTAGAGTTTCGCCCCGCAAAAAGGCGCGTTGCAAATCTATTTGGGTACGATTGGCGCGATCTTGCTCATAAGTGTAAAACCCTACCACACCCCCTAAGAGCGCGAGCGCAAATACACCCATTAGCTTTTGTTTCAAGCGCGTCAACCCAAAATCCTTGAGTAGTAGCCATAGTAAGAGCAACACTAGAGCTAAAACAATCCACGCCCCCATTAAACCTCCCCTCTAAGTTGGCTGGTAATATCGCCTGCTCCAAAGCCTATTACCAGCCCGCTATGCAAAGTGCGTATCTTAACTCCCTGCACAAAGAGCTCTAAGCCTTTTGGGGTGCGCCACACAGAATCGATAAATGTGGGTTGCAAATGCCCAAAAAGAGTATGCATGTCTACCTCGCGGGGCTGCTCGCCTGCGCGCCATACGGGCAAAATGTAAAGTTGACTCACAATAGGGTGCTTAAAGCACGCTTGAAAATCCTCCAAATTATCCAACAGACGCGAGAATTTATGGGGTTGCCAAATGACAATGCTCTCTTGCAAGCCTTTGAGTTGCGCGTAGGTTTGCAGTGCCTGCAGGGTAGCACTAATTTCGGTAGGGTGGTGGGCGTAGTCGTCAATGAGCAAGAGTGAGTCTTTTTGAAGAATGTCAAAGCGCTTTTTAATACCCTTAAAATTTAGCAGATTGGCGCGCAAACTCTCTAAGGGCAACTCTTCCAGGGCAGCTAGAATAGCCAAAGCCGCATTGCTCGCCGTGTGCTCCCCCAAACCCCACACCTCAAAAAAGCCATAATCTCTGAGCTTAAAGCGAGTATAAGGTTCATCCTCCCTTAAAAAATAGCTAATTTGACTAATGTCTTTGGCGGGGTCTAGGCGTGTCGACTCTAGGCCGCACTCTTTTAAAAAGGGGTCCCCCACATTGATCACGCGCTTTTGGGCTAACTTTAAAAAGTCTGTATAGGCTTGATAAAAGGCATCTAAATTATAATCATAACCCTCTAAATGCTCCACCTCAGCATTAGTGACCAGCGAACAATAGGGATTAGAGTGCAAAAAGCTTTGATCGGATTCATCGGCTTCAAACACCAAACTAGAGCTATCGCTCCCGCGCACATTTGAACCAAAGTCTTTACTAGTCGCCCCGATAATCGCCCCAAAATGAGGCAACAATGCGCTTAATATTGCGCTAGTGGTGCTTTTACCATGCGCCCCACACACACTAAAGACCCGCTTACCTCCCAAAATGTATTCTAGCGCCCGCTTACGCGAGAGAATAACGCAATTTTTCTCCATCGCCGCGACAATCTCCACATTGTCCACCTTGATAATGGCGGAGTGGATCACCACTTCTTGATCGGTGAGCGCGCTTGGGTTATGCGGGATAGTGATGGGAATACCTAAGTTGGCTAAATAGTCTGTAATGGAGCTTTGCACCAAGTCCGAGCCACTCACTACTGCCCCCTGTGCTTTTAAATATTTTGCTAAGCCAGAAATACCAATTCCTCCAATGCCAATGAAATGGATTTTATAGGTGTGGATGGGGCGATCTAGCATGCCACACCCTTTAAATAATTTTGATGGGCGTTTTTTAAATCTTCTAAGATAGGGCGCATATTTTTATAAACCAACGCCACGCGCACAAAGGGCACGCTATGGGGGCTATTACTAGGGCTTAAAAACGCGCCGGGCAAAACTTTAATCCCCGTGTGGGCGAACAGATAGCGCGCAAAATCCTTCCCATTACGCGCCTCTAGCCACACATAAAAGCTTGTGGGCGCGATAGGTACGCTTAAGACTTCTTGGGCTAGTTGTAAGTTGGTGGCATAGAGCTGGCGGATTTGCTCCTGTTGCTCAAAATCTAACCACCCCACCGCACCAGCATGTTGCAAGGGCAGAGGAGTTGCACATCCACTATAACCTCTAAAAATCTTGTATTGTTTTAAAATGCTGGCATCTCCAGCGATATACGCACTACGCACGCCCGGCGCGCTCAAGGCTTTAGAAAGCGAGTTGATCGCTAAAACATTTTTGAACTCAGTATTGCCTATCTCAGTGCAGGCTTGCAAGATAGAGGGGGGAGGTGTGGTGGCGTAGATATTGCTATAGCATTCATCATTGAGAAGCACAAAATTCTCTTCTAGGGCGCGTAACACCCAAACTTTCAATTCCTCTAAACTCAAGGTGCGCCCGGTGGGGTTGTTGGGGGAGTTTAAAATGACTAGGTGGGGTTTTAGTGCAGGGTCTAGCTCAGGGGTGAAGTGATTAGCTGGGCTCAGGGGCATAAAAAGGGGTTGTGCCTTAGCCACCTGCGCGCTCCCCAGGTAGACTTGGTAGAGCGGATCAGGCATGGCGATCTTGGGCTGAGATTTGTCATGCAGATAAAAAATAGGAAAGCTGAAGAGAGCTTCTTTAGAGCCCAAAGTGGGTAAAATCTGATCATCTCTTAAGCACACCTTGAAATGGTGTTCTATAAAGCACCTCTGTGCCTCTTTTAAAAAATCTTCTCCCCCGCTTTTGGGGTAAAACCTCAGTGTGTCCGTGTGGACCTGCAAAGTTTGTTGGATAGATAGAGGTGTGGGAAATTGGGGTTCACCAATGCTTAAATCGGTGATCTTGGAGGGGGTGATACCTTGTAAAAGGGTATTGAGACGTTCAAAGGGGTAGGGGGTGAATTGCATTCAGGGGTTACTCTCTTGGATGGAATGATCGGCATTTGGCATTTGAGCATGAGGATAGGGCGAAGATTGTTTTGTCTTGTAAAAAGGGGGGGCTTTATAACCACAACCGGCTAGCAAACATGCTAATATGCTAAAATGAAAGATTCGCGAAGTATTTTGTCCGATCTGCAAAACAAGCCCTTTCTCAAACCCCTAGATATGCGTCTCAAGCTCAACCGGCTCAAGCTTTTTTTGCCCCTCCCAATCAGGGAGGCGATTAGCTCCATTATAATCAAAAACTCTAAACTCTGGCTTGCTTTTGGCCACCCTAGCGCGTACAGCTATTTTCGCAAACATGCCCAGGAATTTAGCCAAATTTTACTCAGAGAGGTCAAACGCTTAGATTTAGAAATTCCCGATCAACTTGAAGTAAAAGCCTATGTGCCCCAAGCGATCAGGGCAAAGTTCAAGCCCAAGCCCTCTAAACTTTATTATGACGAATGCGCACAGGGCACTTTCACCAACCACGCCCAAGACCCTGAACTAAGGGCTGCATTTGAGCGCATCCGCTTGTATATCCAAAAGCATGCAAATCAGTCAGCTTGAAAATCTGCCCGAGAGTTGTGGGGTATATCTCTACTTTGATAAAAACCACAATTTGCTCTACATTGGCAAGGCCAAAAACCTTAAAAAACGCATTCTAAGTTATTTTAGTCTACAGGAGGGGCACGCTTTGCCCAGCCCTAGAAATAACGCCCGTGTGCGCGATATGGTATCTAAAATTATGCATTTGGAATGGCATTTAACCTCCAATGAGCACGAAGCGTTGCTCTTAGAAGATCGTTTAATCAAAAAACACCAGCCTCGCTACAATATTTTGCTTAAAGACTCCAAAACCTATCCCTATGTTTGCTTTGACCCTGCTTTGCCCTATCCTGTGCTACACCTACAAAGACATCCTAGCGATTCTCTGCGTTGTTTTGGCCCCTTTAGCTCTGCAGCCAAGGAGATTTTAGAAAGTGTGTTAGATTTTATCCCCCTAGTGCAGAGCCCAAGTTGTGTACGGGGTAAGCACACTTGTATTTTTTATGAGATCAGGCGCTGCAAAGCGCCTTGCGAGGGCAAGATCAGTCCCCAAGATTACGCGCTTTTAATTCAAGATGGGGTGGAGCTTTTAGAAAATCTGCCCAAGTTGTGTGCGCGTTTAGAGGCGCGCATGCGCGCTTTAGCTTCTCAAGAGCGCTTTGAAGAAGCGACAATTCAGCGCGAGCGCTGGGCTAAAATTCAAACCCTCTTAGAACGCTTGCAGCACCCTTTGGAGGGACACACACGCGCCCTGCAAATTCTCTTAGGACTTAAAGCCCCTATAGAACGCGTTGAGGTCTTTGATGTGAGCCACCACGCCCAAAGCCATTGTGTGGGGGGTATGGTGGCGTTTGAAAAAGGAGAGTGGGTTAAAAAAGCCTATCGGCGTTATCTGTTACAGAGCAAGGACGAATACAGCCAAATGCAAGAGCTTTTAGAGCGGCGCATTAAGAGATTACAGCACCCTCCCGATCTATGGCTCTTAGATGGAGGTAGGGCGCAGGTGAGCTTGGCTGTGCAGATTTTGGAGCGCGCCCACATTAAGGTAGAAGTGATGGGCATTGCTAAGGCAAAGGTGGCAAGTAAAACCCGGCGGTCTCTGGGCGATGTGCCCGATATTCTCTACACGCGCGATCGCGTGTTGCGCTTGAAAGCTAACGACCCCTGTTTGCAATTTTTACAGCGCTTGAGAGATGAGGCACATCGCTACGCTCTAGCTTTCCACCGCCGCAGATCCCTCGCCCAAATTAGGGCACAATAAGCCAAATTAGGCTAGAATGTGGCGGAATTTTTCCAACAAGGGCATTTATGGATCATAAGGACGACATTATCAGGTTTTCCGTATCTTTGCAACAAAATCTCTTAGATGAATTGGATAATCGCATTATTAAAAATGGTTACTCTTCGCGCTCAGAGCTGGTGCGTGATATGATTCGTGAAAAGTTAGTTGAAGATAATTGGTCCACTGATGGGAATTCTAACGACGCCAAGGAAGGAGTTACTGTGGCGGTGTTGGTGATTATCTACGATCATCACCAACGCGAGCTTAACCAAAAGATTATCGATATTCAGCACGAAAGTCATATTACTATTATGTGCACTACCCATGTACACTTAAACTCCAATAATTGCCTAGAAACCATTATTTTAAAGGGTAAGCCTTCAGAAATTATGCATTTGCACCTAGAAATTGGAGGGCTTAAAGGGGTAAAATTTTCCAAACTCACGAAGGCTTCCAGCTTTGAGCAAAACACCTAGCGGATTAAGAATTGCCCTATATGGGGGGAGCTTTGATCCACCCCACATCGCCCATTTAGAAGTGATCTATCAAGTGTTAAAGCATTTGGATATCGATCAACTCATTGTATTGGTGGCCTACCAAAACCCCTTTAAGGACGCGCCTTGTTTTAGTGCTACTCAGCGCTATACATGGATGCAAGAGCTTTTAAGAGGCTTGGCTAAGGTAGAAGTGAGCGATTTTGAAATCCGCGCGCAACGCCCTGTGCCCAGTGTGGAGAGCGTATTACATTTTTACCGCACCTTGCAACCCAGCGAGCTCTATTTTGTGATCGGCGCAGACAATTTGGCGCATTTAGACCAGTGGGAAGGTTATACGATCATGCAAGAGTACGCGCAATTTGTAGTGGTGCAAAGAGAGGGCTACATGCTTAAACCCTGTGCTTCCTCCCTTTACATGCCCCTTCCTCAAATCCGAGAATGCATCTCATCAAGCCAAATTAAAGCCCTTTTAGCCCAACACAAAATCCCTCCCCACATCCCTGCTGCCCTGCAAGGAGGTGTGATTCAAGCTTTCAAGGAGACCCATGTCCGATCCTAGAATTAGTAGAATTATAGACTTGCTAGAAGATAAAAAAGCAGCTGATATTGTGGTCTTTGACTTGAGCGATCGCGCTTATGTGACTCAAAAGGTGATCATTGCCACCACTCTAGCTCCCAAACATGCTCTAGCCTTGCTCGATCATCTCAAAAGCACGCTCAAGCCCTTAGGCGAGCAATTTTATGCGGTGGATGCCCAAAATGAAGAGTGGATCATTATCGACCTAGGAGACATGATGGTGCACTTATTCACCCATGATCAACGCGTGCGCTTCGACTTAGAAGGATTTTTAGCCACTTATAAAGCTCCCTAGTGACTAGCCCCACTCTAATTGCCATTTTAGGGGCGAGTGGAAGCGGCAAGAGTGCTTTAGCTCTTGAGCTCGCCCAAGATTTAGACGCGGAAATTTTCTCTCTGGACTCTTTGAGCATTTATAAAGATTTTAACATTGCCGCAGCCAAACCCAGCGCACGGGATTTGCAACGCGTGAAGCATTATGCGATTAATGTCCTAGACATCCACCAGCCCAACAATGCCCCCATCTTTGCCCAAGAATTACAAAAGGCTCTAGCCCTTACACAAAAGGGCGTGTTATTGCTCGTAGGAGGGAGTGGGTTCTATCTCAAGGCGATTTTAGAGGGTTTGAGTCCCATGCCTCCCGTAAATGAGGCAGTGCGCGCCCAGATCGCTCACTTATCCGATTCTCATACTTTTTTAACACAGGTAGACCCCGCTTATGCGTCCAAAATCCACCCTAAGGATACCTACCGCATTCAAAAGGGTTTAGAAATTTACCTAGCTACCAAAACCCCTCCTAGTGCGTATTTTAAAACCCACCCCAAAACCCCCTTTAACCTGCCCATTAAGCTCTATGCCCTCACTCTGCCTAAGGAAGTCTTGCGCGCTCAAATTGCTCGACGCACCCAGAACATGCTCGATCAGGGCATTATTGAGGAGGTAGAGGGCCTCGCGCGCACACACGGAACGCACCACCAACCCTTTAAAGCAATTGGACCTAAGGAGTGTTTAGCGTACTTGGAGGGTAAACTCAACTTAGAGGGGCTTAAAGAAGCGATCTATATCCACACCTGCCAGCTGGCTAAACGGCAGATCACTTTCAACAAGACACAATTTAAAAATGTCACCTTCCTAGAGTCCAGGGCACTTTGTGAGAACATTATTGCACATGCTCAGGCTCACGCAACACCGCAGAGCTCTTAACAATCACGCTATTGTAATCTTTTTGGGGTGGTCGCCTATTTTCAACATAATGCATGATCTTTTTAAGAGCTTCTAGTTGTTCTTCTGACACGCTTAAGGTTTCTTCAATAATGAACCACGCCACCCCCTCTGTACAGGGGGGAGTGGTGAGCGAGCCATTGAAATGGTAATAGTTAATCGTAGAGGGGAGCAAGTTTTCCAAATCCAAAGCTTGAGGGATTTTTTTGCGTGCATAAGCCTCTAAGAGGTGGGCGATCATCTCATTGGGTTCGCCGATCTCAAAGCCAATTCCTAAAACCAGTAACGAACCATTTGCATCCTGATGAACCATGTGCATGCTCAAGGGTTGGCGCTCTTTGTGGATACTGAATTCCATTGGGGCATGGAAATGCAAGTTCACTAGCTTGTAGACATGGTCGCGGTAAGAAACATGATTTTTAGATGTATTGAATTTAGCAACAAAAGTATGGTGAGAATACTCCAAAGAAATAGGCCTAGCATTGTTCTGATAAAAAACCCCAAAATTCTCCTTGTCTGGAGCGTTGTAGTAGTGCTCGATATCGATGGGAGATTGATTCTTCCCACTTTTACACATTTCAAAATCTTTGTGCAGATCCCCCCACTGGCGAGGGGCTGTGGGATGTTCGTAGCTCCATTTATGAGCCTCAGCAGCCCACAAACTCAAGCTTAAAGGCAGGGACAAAAGACAATAACGCCACATTCAAACTCCTTTAATCAATTTTTAAGATTGCCAAAAACGCTTCTTGGGGAAGGTGCACTTTTCCAATGGCCTTCATGCGTTTTTTACCTTCTTTTTGCTTTTCTAGCAGTTTGCGCTTGCGGGTGATATCCCCACCATAACACTTTGCTGTAACATTCTTACCCACAGATTTGATGGTTTCACGGGCAATAATCTTATTGCCAATGCTGGCTTGTAGGGCAACTTCAAAGAGTTGGCGAGGGATCAAGTTCTTCATGCTCTCTACCAATGCCTTACCCTTCTCATAGGCTTTAGAGCGATCGACAATGATGGAGAGTGCATCCACTACTTCGGAGGCGACCCGAATATCCAACTTCACTAATTGCCCCTCTTGGTAGCCAATTGGTTCGTAATCAAAACTTGCATACCCCTTGGTGCAGGATTTAAGCTTGTCGTAAAAATCCATCACAATCTCATTACTAGGAATAGAATAGGTTAAGAGCACGCGACTTTGGTTTAAATACTCCATTTTTTCCTGCACCCCGCGCCGCTTATTGAGCAAGTTAATGAGATTACCTAAATATTCACTAGGTGTAATGATATTAGCCCGCACAAAGGGCTCTTTAATGCAGACAATGTTCCCTTCGGCAGGCAATTCGCTGGGATTTTGCACCATCACAACCTGCCCATTTTGCAAATGCACTTCATACACCACAGTGGGGGCTGTGGCAATGAGATCGAGTTTAAACTCCCTCTCTAGGCGCTCTTTAATGACTTCCATGTGCAAGAGTCCCAAAAATCCCGCTCGAAATCCAAACCCTAGCGCCACACTGCTTTCAGGCTCAAACTGCAAAGCAGCATCGTTGAGTTGGAGTTTATAGAGCGCATCTCTAAGAGTTTCAAATTGATCGCTCTCAATAGGGTAAAGTCCGGCAAAGACAAAGGGTTTAGCAGGGATGAAGCCTTCAATGGGAGTAGGAGTAGGGGCTTTGGCATCGGTGATCGTGTCACCCACCGCGATGTCTGTGAGATTCTTAGAACCCAAAGCCACAATGCCAATTTCTCCACACTCAATACGAGGGCTTTGCACTCTATGTAGAGGGTGAGGGTAGTAAAGCCCTAGTACTTGGTGTGTTTTTTGGTTGCCCATTACTAGCACCTCTTGTCCCACCTTTAAACACCCCTCTTTGAGCCGTACTAGCGCCAATGCTCCCAGATAATTGTCAAACCAAGAATCATAAATCAACGCCTTAGTGGGCGCATCAGGATCGCCTATGGGTGGGGGAATTTGAGTAATAATTTTCTCAAGTAATTCTGTAATACCAAGCGCATTTTTAGCGCTCACACAGGAGGCTTCAGAGCAATCTAGTGCGATAGTGTCTTCAATATCTTGTTTTACGGCTTGCACATCAGCATTGGGGAGGTCAATTTTATTGAGCACGGGTAAAATTTCTAGGTGATTGTCTAGGGCAATATAGACATTGGCGATGGTTTGTGCCTCCACACCCTGCGTGGCATCTACCACTAAGAGAGCGCCCTCACAAGCGTGCAAGGATCGCGAGACTTCATAGCTAAAATCGACATGACCTGGGGTGTCGATGAGGTTTAGAATGTAATCCACCCCTTCAAAGCGGTAGCCCAAACGCACTGATTGGGCTTTAATAGTGATGCCTCTTTCCTTTTCAATATCCATGGTGTCTAAAACCTGGCTGGTCATCTCACGCGTGTCCAAGGCCTTGCAAGCCTGAATCAGGCAATCGGCTAAAGTGCTCTTGCCATGGTCAATATGGGCGATAATAGAAAAGTTGCGGATGTGTTTTTGCACAAATTCCCCTAGGTAAGCATTTTCAAACTCAAGATGTGTAATAATAGCACAGAATGCGCTTTAAAAAGAGGAGAGATGAAAATAGCCCTGGATTGCCATTCTTTACTCTTAAGCCATGTGCTCGAGTCCTATTTGCAAGATTTTTTGTGCTCACCTGAGAGCTGTGATTTTATTCTGAGTGATCACTTCATCGAGAAGCCCATCAAGACGACTTACTTCATTGGTTCAGCGGAAGGGATGCATGTGAGCGTGCCCTTTACGCGTACAAGTCTTTTAGAATCTCTACAGGAACTCTACACTCAAAAGCTCCAGGCAGAAAGCTTAGAGAGCAGGGTGCAGACTTTATTAAGTGAATACACCCGTAAGCTTTTAGATTTAATACAAGAGTATCGTCCTTAATGTCCAAATCCCCTTACGCTTTAAAGATTTTGAGCGGGGTGTGCAAGGGGCTTAGTTTGCGCATACCCCCCAAAGAGATTACCCGCCCCACGAAGGCTATTGTGCGCACTTCGCTTTTTAATGTTCTGCGACCCCAAATTGCTTCTAGAGTTTTTATAGAGGTCTTTGGGGGGAGTGGAAGTGTGGGGCTGGAGGCTTTAAGTTGTGGAGCATGTGAAGCCTTATTTTTTGAAAAAGACCCGTTAGTTTTTGAGGTATTGCAAACCAACATTGATACCTACCAGCGAAGGGATAGTGCGCGTGCCCGTGCCATTCAGGGTGATGGGCTCATTTTGCTGCAAAATTATTTAATAGGGCTAAGCATGCCTTACATTCTCTATTTTGATCCCCCCTTTGGAGGGCTTTTAGAGGCAAGCTTGCAGTGTTTGGAATGTTTAGATGTTTTGAAAGATACCTTGGCAATTTTTGAGCACGCGAGCTCCATTCCTATGCCCAGAAATCTAGCAAGCTTTAGTATAATCAAGCAAACTAGATTTGGGCGCACCAGTCTAAGCTATTATTCTAAATCATAAAAAGGACTTTGAATGCCAGAAGAAGCAAAGGCTCCTAAGAAGAGCAAGGCGATGTTGTTTGTGGTGATGGGAGCGGTGTTGGTCATGCTGATTTTAGTCGGCGTGATTGTGATCTTGTTTATGGGAAAAAGCGCGGAACCTAGCAGCACACCTAGTGCAAGTGGGGGCAAACAGATGCGTAGCGCTCCTATGAATGAAAGTCCAGATGCAGGTTCCGTGATGGTGCGCTCCTCAGATTATCTCTCTTTAGGGCCACTCTATCCCTTGAGCAGTGCTTTCATTGTAAATTTGATCAGTCAGAACGGGCGTCGTTATCTTAAGACTAATATTTCATTAGAGCTAAACGATCCTAAGTTATTAGAAGAAGTGAAGGTTAAAGAGACGGCGATTAAGGATACCATTATCGAGATCCTTTCCTCTAAATCCGTTGAGGAGATTTCTACTCTTAAAGGGAAGAACAAACTCAAGGAAGAAATTCGGAGCAATATCAATAGTTTTTTGATCGATGGGTTTGTAAAAAATGTCTTTTTTACGGATTTTGTAATTCAGTGATTGGGGTCGATCTGATTGCAGTTGATCGCATCGCTAAGGTTCTAGCCCGCCACCAGCAACATTTTCTCGATCGTTTTCTTTCCCCTTACGAACAAACCTTTTTTGCAAAGCCTGCTAGTTTGGCTGGGGCATGGGCGGCTAAAGAAGCCTGCTCTAAGGCTTTAGGAGTGGGTATTGGAGCACGATTGGGTTTTTTAGATATTTGTCTGCACAAGAATGCTAGAGGGGCTCCACAAATCACACTATTACCTGAAAAAATGCGTGCTTTTCATTTGCAAAGCCTGCATGTGAGCATTAGCCATGATAGAGGATTTGCTATCGCGGTGGTTGTGTGTCAGTTCCAAAGTTTGCAAAAAATCTTAGATAAATAGATTTTAGTCATAGTAGTAGGGTGTGTGAAAATGTGAAAAGAGCTTTGGAAGTACATCGTGTAGGTACTTATGCAGGTAGGAAAAAACTTTTATTCGTTCACACAAAGGCACAAAAAAATAAGTTTTAGGTGATTTTTAAAGGGCTTTTTACGCACTTGTGAATACATGTCGCTAAACTCATGTGAATAACATGTGAATAACATGTGAATAAATAACAATCTCCATCAGGTGAAATATCCAAATGCCAAGGACATGTAGGTCCCCTGGGTCGATGCTTCTAAGTAGAGAGAGTGCAGTTCTCGCTCTGTGTTCTTATGGTAGAGACCTTCCCCCCCACCCCAAACCCCTAGCTTTGACTAGGCGGATAGTTAGTGCCTGCTCTTTGAGCATACTCATACTCTATATCTTCCGCAGAAGGCGCGCCTTTGGAAGTGATTAAACAATACATCGCCAATCAACAAAACTCTGAAAGACCCAAATAAAAGAACAAGTGGAAAGATTATGTCAATCGTCTACAAGCAGAAACTCTACAATCAAGTAAAAATGAGC
>NZ_FZMA01000038.1:0-18888 GCF_900197775.1 Helicobacter salomonis | reverse complement strand
GAGAGACAAGGGTTAAAAAATTGACAAATTTATCAAATCCAGGCACAATAACCCTAGCGTAAAAGTTTGCCCTCCGCTTTGGAGGGTCTTTTCGCATTAGCGGAGATACTGGGCGAAGAGTATCATCAACGCTAAGATTATTAGCATTTTCTGCATGTGGTTGCCAAGTCCGCAGAATGCGGACGCTAAGAGATGACTCCATCAGAACAAGGGCACTTCTAAATTAAATGACCTTGAGTAAGTCCGAGGCTACCCTTTCTAGGGGCCCACCCTCTGACCCCCCAACCCTTAAAGGCCTTAGCCAATACGCCAAATACCCAAAAGAGATAACCACATATGCCTACACCGACATTATAATAATGCGTCGCTTAATCTTGAAAAATCTAATTGTGCAGAAATCCTAGCTAGCCCCTCAAGGTTGATGATGATGATGGACGTTAGGGGCTAGCCAAACCCTAGGGAGAGGGCAGCAGCATACTAGCACATTGAGAAAAGAGAAACAAGGGTTAAAAGCCCCAACTTTCCTCTCACACTCTAAAGCCCACAGGCTTGAAATCGTAGGAATATAAGATATTTTCCTATGCTTTAGTGTCTGCCATAGAGCTGGGGCATCAACTCTTAGATACCATAAGATCTCCTGCAAAAGCGGTTTTGAATCACTCCTCTAGGTAACCATTGGCTTTTAAGAAATCTTTGGTTTTGATGTCTCTGAGCTCAATTTTCAAAGTGCTGTTTTCTAGGTCCAGTTCAAAAATGCGATCTTTGAGCGCGCGGTTCTCGCGCAGTAGAACGCGGTATTTGCGATAAAGTTGATCCCCAAAGAAGCGTTTAGCCGGGCGCGCCTTGGCAATAGAGCGGTCTTTCAAATAAATTTCCACAAAATCCACAGGTTGAGGCAACAGTTCTGGGTCTTCCGCTTGATCCAAGAGCTCTTGCTTATGCTTTTGTTGTAGCACAAGATCGCGTTGCACCTTGTGTGTCAGTAGCTCCTGCTGGATGGCTTTAATCTCTTCTTTCTTGCTTTGGTGGCGGTTTTGCAAATCCTTGAGATGGGTTTTGGCTTCAAGTAATTGGGCACGCAAGTCTTTGAGAGCACTTCTAGCTTGGGTGATCTCGTTTTCATAAACCTGCAACTCTTCTTGAAATTTTTGTCGCTCCTCTTCAAAAAGGCGCACAAGCTCCCACTTTTCCTTAATCTCTGGGGCTTTTTGAATAAATTCTTGGAAGATTGAATCCTTCATACCATCTCCAGCGACAGCAGCGTCATCTCCGTTCCCTTGCTAATACGCACTCTCCCTTTACATCGCTCGCATGCACTGTAGTCCAAATTGGAGGGCACAAAAACATGACCACACTCCAAACAGGTCAACTCAACCCTTTCCTCTACAATTTCCAAAATGGCCTCTTTGCACAAGTCCAACTCTTCTTTGAAGGTTTCAAAGGCACTCACGAAGAGGTGCTTATCCATCGCACAACGCTCCCCGATACTCACTACAACCCGTTCAATCTTAGTAGCATCATGCTTTCGGGCATGCGCCTCGCATAAGTCCATGAGAGAAGAAACAACGCTATATTCGTGCACACCCTTAACCTATTGCTTGAGATTAAGCAAGGTGTTGAGGATCTGATCAGAAGTGGTTACAGCCTTAGAGTTAGCCTGAAACCCGCGTTGCACCACGATGAGATTGGTTAGACTCCGACTCAAATCTACATTGCTCGACTCGAGCTTGGAGCCAGAAACTCCACCTCTTCTGCCCGTATTGGCCGCCCCAATCAAAGCCTTGCCTGAGTTACCCGTTTCAGAGAACACACTCCCACCAATGGCTTGCAAGCCCGCATCGTTAGCAAAGTTTGCTAAAGCCACTTGGGCCAGGGCCAGGGTTTTCCCATTGCTAAATGCACCTAGCAAAGCCCCATCCCCATCAAAACGCACATCCATCAAGTCCCCTGCTTGATAACCATTCTGCTCAATGGCATAGGTTTCAGAAATCTTGTCCACACTGGTGATTCCATCAAAGCCCCCTGCTGTGCCCATGCTGAGTGTAATTCTTTGGGGTGCGTCTGAGCCATTTTTGGGGTCAAATTGCAAAATAGGAGGATTCATGCCTGCTAGAGAACCATCTTTGTTGAAGTGTAAACGACCCTCTTCAAAGACATTGGGACGCGTGGGTGAACTGCCCACAAGCTCTCCTGGTTCAGGCACAATGGCGCGGAAACGCCATTCTGATTCTCCGCTTTTAAAGAATTCTAAGCGCAAGGTGTGCTTCGTGCCTAAACTATCCACCAGATCGATGCTACTTGCATGCATCGCATGGCTAATCTTAGAAGTGGCTGTAGAAACCCCTCCCTCAATCAAAGAGGCAGTGTTAAGCGCACCCATCGTCTTGCCAAACAAGACATTCTTGGTCACTTTGTCGGAAGCATAGTTAGTAACGAAAATACTCAAGTCCTCCCTAGTAGGGTTACCATTGTCTTTGTTGGTGATCTCAAACATGCCGTTCTTATTCACCACTACAGAAACGGAAGCTGCTGAATCCTTATAGTTCCCTTTGAGCTTGGGGTCCTTGACGATATTAGCATCCCGTTGCATCAAGGCGCGCAAATCATCGGTAGTTTTAAACTGGCCGGTTGTCAGATCTGGTTTCACACCCTTAGTGTAGCGGTATCTAAAGGCTGTAACATCCTGATCGCCCTTGGCAAACTTGGCAAAAACCCCTGTGCCAGCACCCGTAATGACGATGTTTTTAACATGCTCATCTCCCTCCATGTTGTTCTTATTTTCCAAGCGCAAAGCACCATTGTCAATATAGGCTTCTACCCCCGTTTTGTCTTTAACAGCATTGATGGCCTCTTGGGCCGCAGCGAGACTGGAAATACGGCTGATCGTGGAATCGTTGGTGAAAGAAATCTTCGTGCCATTGAGCTCCAAGGTGCTATTGGTCTTGGCGACATCGATTTCTTTATCCATGCTAGCACTCTTGTAGCTTACCCAGATTCCTTGGTCTTCGTTGAGCAAAAATGCATCTCCATCCTCATTGAATAAAGACCCCATATCTTCGGCTAACTGCGTTAAATTCGTCGAAGAGTCGTACTGGGGCTTGACTCCATCTGCAGGGGTTCTACTTGAGGAATCTAGCATAAAAATATTCCCCGTTTGTTCAGCATGGCGGCCCGCATTCAGATTAGCGCGCATGGAAACCTTGCTGCTAGATCGCGCAGGCATGACCATGCCAGGATCGATGCGGATATTTTGGAGAGGCTTTGTGTTGTCGATTTTGAGCATATCGGTTTCACTCCCCTTAGAGCCCATATCCTTAGGATCACGCACCCACCCCTGCACCACATATCCCCCCGTAGTTACCAAACTCCCTTCAGCATCGAATAAAAATTCTCCGCTACGAGTAAAGTTGCGCGTTACCCCACGATCGGGACTGATGACGAAGAACCCATCGCCTTCGATGGCTAGGTCGGTTTTGACATCGGTATTTTGCAAATTTCCCTGAGAAAAGATTTTAGTCGTGGCATCCACGCCTACGCCTAAGCCCACTGAAAAGTCGTTCTGCCCCGCTAAACCATTTTTATAAGGAGCTGTGGCGATGAGCTTAACTTGGGAGAGCATGTCTACAAAGGAAGCGCGTGAATATTTAAAACCCGTGGTGTTGACATTGGCGATATTGTTGCTTTCGATGTCTAAAGCAATCTGGTGGGCTTGCATCCCATTCACGCCAGACCATAGCGAGCGGAGCATGGTAATCCTTTAATCAAAATTACCCTGAAAAAAGCAAAGATTGTTCCTAAAGAAGACTTAGTAGGTCATTATGGTGGATTTCTAAAATTTCCACAATTCCGCAAAAACAATAAACATGGCAAATTTTTATATAATAACTCACTCTAATATGAAAGGATTGCCATGGGTCATGGAGTGTTGCTTGTTGCGCCAAATGTTGCGCTAGAAGATAAGATAGTGACTTGCCTGAGTAAAATGTTAGAGGCAAAACACAAGAGTTTCAAGGTGGTGGAAGCGAGTTTAGGGCTGGGAATAACAGAAATTGAGACGCAGTTGCAAGAGGATATTTTTAGGCTTTGGTTGGAAGCGTATGAAACATGGCGCTTGGAGCAAGATTATCTTTTGCTGCGTGCAAGTGCGTTAGCACCTTTGCAAGCCCTGGAGCCTGGTGTCGTGCTTAAATTAGCCCAGCATTTGAATTTGCCCGTGATCAATGCCCTGCAGGGAGGCGTACACGCACACGCCCTTGCCCACTCTAACCTCACCCATGCAGGGTTGGTTAATCCCTTGAGTTTTGCGCAGGGCTATCAGAGAAGTGAGTCTGCGCACATTGTACTAGATATGGATGCCTTACCCCAGGATTTAACTCCAGCTTTCCGAGTTTTACAAGAAGCCAAGAGTGCGTGTGTAAGCCCGGTGCGTTTCCAAGCCGGACTGCTCAAACGGGCTAAGAGTGCGCTTAAGACCATTGTTTTACCTGAAAGTCAAGACCCTCGAATCTTACAAGCTGCTCATGCAATTACTCAGAGTCAAGCTGTGAAACTTATCTTACTAGGAGAAGCGGACAAAATTCACCAAGATGCCCACAATTTGGGCCTGGATTTGCAGGGGTGCACCCTCATAAATCCACACACCTCTGAACATCTTGACTCCTTTGCCAACACTCTGTATGCCCTGCGCCAAAGCAAGGGGCTGAGTCTGCAACAAGCCCAAGAGTTGGTCAAGACCCCTACTTATTTTGGCACGATGTTAGTCTATAGTGGGCATGCTGATGGCATGGTTTCGGGTGCCACTCACACCACAGCCGACACCGTGCGCCCTGCTTTGCAAACCATCAAATTGCATTCAGGAGTGAGCTTGGTTTCTAGCGTGTTTTTCATGTGCTTGGACACACGCGTCCTTGTCTTTGCTGATTGTGCAATCAACCCCAATCCCACCAGTGAAGAGCTTGCCCATATTGCCATTAGTTCAGCGCGCACGGCTAGAAGTTTTGGAATTGAACCTAAGGTCGCCATGCTCTCTTACTCTACGGGCACATCAGGTAAGGGCGCAGATGTGGACAAGGTGCACCAAGCCCTAGAGATTGCGCGTAACTTAGATGAGGGCTTGGTCATCGATGGACCTTTGCAATTTGATGCGGCCATCGATCCACAAACGGGGGCTAAGAAGATGCCTGGAAGTGCGGTGGCTGGACAGGCTAATGTCTTTATCTTTCCAGATTTAGACGCGGGAAATATTGCCTACAAAGCCGTGCAACGCACCGCTAAGACCTTAGCCATCGGACCTGTGTTGCAAGGGCTTAAAAAGCCCGTCAATGATTTGAGTCGGGGCTGTCTGGTCGAAGATGTGATCAACACCGTTATCATTACAGCAATTCAGGCACAGGGGTAAGCATGCATATTTTAGTTTTAAATCTAGGCAGTTCGTCTATTAAGTTTCAGCTGTTCCATATGGAAAAGAAGAGCGTGCTGGCTAGAGGTCTCGTGGAACAGATAGGCGGAGAGTGCTCGCAGGCACATATTTATACTCATGAAGGGCATGCCAAGATCAGCAAGGCGTGCATGCGCATTGCTAGCTATGAGGAAGGCCTGCAGCACATAGAGGATAGTCTGCGTGAGTTGGGGGTTTTAGAGAGTTTGGGGCATGTAGATGGCGTGGGGCATCGTGTCGTACATGGAGGGGATTTGTTCATTGAGCCCACCCTTATCAATGATGAGGTGATTGCCCACATTGAAAAATTGGCTTTCCTAGCTCCTTTGCATAACCCAGCTAATTTGATGGGAATTAAAACAGTTAAAAAACGCGCCTCTCATCTGCCCCAGGTTGCTGTCTTTGATACAGCATTCCATCAAAGTATGCCTCCACATGCTTTCATGTATGCCCTACCCCATGATCTCTACAAGACCTACAAGTTGCGCCGCTATGGATTCCATGGCACTTCACATAATTTTGTCGCCACAGAGGCAGCTAAGTTTTTGAATATCCCCTATGAGCACTTTAATGCTATTTCTCTGCACTTGGGGAATGGGGCGAGTGTATGTGCGATTCGAAATGGGAAGAGTGTTGACACCTCTATGGGACTCACCCCTTTGGAAGGTTTGATCATGGGCACGCGTTCAGGCGATCTAGACCCTGCTCTACTAGGTTATATCATGCAAATACAGCACAAGAGCTTGGAAGAGGTGAATGATGTGCTCAATAAGGAGAGCGGACTCAAGGGCTTGTGTGGAAAGAGCGATATGCGTGGCGTGGTGGACTTGATGGAACAGGGCGATGCGAATGCACAGCTAGCCTTTGACATGTATGCCTATCGTATCCGTAAATATCTGGGGTCTTACTTGCTCACTTTAGGGCGTGTTGATGCGTTGATCTTTACGGGAGGTGTGGGTGAGAATTGTGCACTCTTGCGCGAAGCGGTTTGTGCTAACTTAGAAAATTTTGGCATAGCACTGGATTTAGAGCGCAATAATAATTCTGCTAAAGATGTGTGGAATTTAAGCCAGTCTCATGCGGCCGTGCAGATTTTGCGTATACCCACGAATGAGGAGTGGGAAATTGCCAACAAAACTGCCAAAATTGTTCGAACGCTCCGGTGATCGAGCCACTGGGATCGCGGCTCTATCAAGGCTAACTCACAGCACAAGTGGGTCTTAAAGGAGGTCGCGTTCCTTTAAGGCACGCAGAAAGTTTAAAACCACTCCTCTTTTGATGATCTTCACTTGATGTTGATCGGCACTGAGAATGCCCATGAAAGTCCCATTAGCACTGAAAAGAGGTCTCCCATAAGGAGTATCTTGGAATAAGTTCCAATTGCCTAGTTGCAAACTTTGGACCTCAAAGGCATTTTTTTGACTCACTTGAGGATAATAGAGATTGCGATTTTCAAACGCACCTTTTTGCGCTAGAAGATTTTGTCCGTATTTTTTGTAAATGCGTGCATGGTAGTAACTCTCAGGCCTAGTTTGGCAATAATCATTGGTAAAGGCATGTGTGGAGAGCAAAGAGAGATCATGATTGCGATCGATGGCTTTGACATGCAGTCTAGCCACGCAAATTAACAAGGGTGCGCTGTCGTCCTGCATTTTAGCCATGATGGTTTGGGCATACATGCCCTGATCAAAAATAAGATTGGAGGCCGTCAGATATTGTCCATTTTGAAGTAAGAGTCCATAGCCCTGCTTGTAGTGTCCATCGCTAAAATAAGCAGTTAGCACGACACTGCTATAAATCCATTGATGCGGAGGTGGCGTATTCTTGGAAGCTTTCACATTGGTAGGTTTTTTAGTATTGATAGGGCGTTTTTTAGGCGTGGCCTGTTTTTTCTTGGTGCGACCGGCACTTGCGCTAGGCTTGCTCTTGGCTCTATGGATTAAGGAGGTATTGAGTACCTCCTTGCCTTGTAAAGTCCCCGTCCCCAGCAACAACGCCACAAGCACCAATCCTAGACTTCGCATACCTAAATCCCCAGTGTTGATAATCCTCCACCGCCAAAAGCCAATAGCCTCAACGCGAGCGGGTAAATTAAGTTGAAATCGGTAAAATGTGCCAATCTTTAACTAGCAAGGGTATACTTGATGAAATCGTTGAAAGTCTATGAAATTGATCCAGATGTGTTGGCTACCTACAACTACGCCATTATTCAGACCAATAAGGGCGCAATCAGAGTCCATTTATTCGGCGCAGATGCTCCTCAAGCCGTGTGTAACTTTGCTACTCTAGCTAATGAGGGTTTTTATAATGGCTTGAGTTTCCACCGCGTTATTGCAGGTTTTGTAGCCCAGGGAGGTTGCCCCCAGGGGACAGGCACGGGTGGACCGGGCTATTGCATTAAATGCGAAGTGCAAGGTAATCCTCATAAGCACAAACGAGGGACTTTGAGCATGGCGCACGCAGGTAGAGATACGGGAGGGAGCCAATTCTTTTTATGCTTTGCACCTCAGCCTCATTTAGATGGAGAGCACACGGTTTTTGGGCAAATTGAAGATTCAGATAGTCTCAAGGTCCTGGATTCTCTCAAACAAGGGGATATAATGGAGAGTATCTGCATTTCAAAGAGTTAGGAATTCCAAGCAGGTGTTAATTTTAGCCAGGAAGTTAGGCGAGGGGGTTTTCATCGGGGAGGACATTCACATTAAAATTGTCTCCATTGACAAGGGAAGTGTTAAGCTAGGCTTTCAAGCTCCCGCACACACTTTGATTTTGCGCTCGGAGCTTAAAGAGGCTATCGCCACAGAGAATAAACGCGCTTCCCAGAGTGTTAATGATGAGGTGCTCGCCAATATGGGAAAAAGTATCCAACTGGGCAAGCTGAAGTGAATGCTTTCAGTTTTGAAGTCTACCCCAAGGTCAATATTTTTCTGAAGATTTTGGGTCGCGAGCGAGGATACCATACCTTGGTATCTAGGCTTGTCTTGGTTAAGAATAGCTTTAGAGATCATATCTCTATAAAGAATGCGCGTACTTTTGCCCTCAAGGGTGATTTTGATTGTCCAGTGCAGAGCAATACGCTCTATAAAGCTTTACAAGCCCTGCGATCCCATATGGAATTTAGAAATGTCAAAAGTAGTTTGTTACGCGCCTTGGACTCCCTGGAAATAGAGGTGGAAAAGCATATCCCAACTCAAGCAGGGTTTGGAGGAGGGAGCGCAAATGCGGGGGGGTTATTACGCCATCTAAACACACATTTAGAGTTGGGGTTAACTTTAGACGAGCTTTATCATGTGGGTATGCGTGTTGGGAGCGATGTGAATTTCTTTATCTCGGGACTAGAATGCGCACATGTGAGTCATTTTGGTGAAGTTGTGGAGTCTTGTCAAGACATGCCTTTAGAACTGGAATTACTAGCCTCCAAGATCGCTTGTAAGACTTCGGAGGTTTATCAAGCCTTTGGGCAAACGCAGCCTACTCCCCTTGATCTCAACATGCTTAAGAACACCCACAGCGCTATCTTACTGCAAAATCACACGAGAAGCACACTCAATGATCTCTTACAAGCCGCGCTTAAAGTTGTGCCTGCTCTCCAGGAATTAGAGACAAATCTGGCAACGCGGTGGTTTTTCAGCGGAAGCGGAAGCGGATTTTTTGCGCTCAAGGAGAACAGGGTGTGAAAGAGATTGCGCGTAATAAAAAAGCTTTCTTTGATTATGAAATTTTAGAAACTTTGGAGGCCGGTATTGTTCTAGTAGGCTCAGAAGTCAAGGCTATCCGTGCTGGCAAGGTAAATCTCAAGGATAACTTTGTTAAGATCATGCGCGGCGAGGCGTTTTTGTTTGGTGTGCACATCGCGCATCTTGAGACGGCTAACGTGTACTATAAACCTGACGAGGTGCGCGCGCGTAAGTTGCTCTTGCATAAAAAACAGCTCATCAAGTGGGCGCAAGAGGTAGGGCAACACCGCTTGAGTATCGTAGCTTTGAGACTCTATTTCAACCATAAAAATAAAGCTAAACTTCAGGTCGCCTTGGTTAAAGGGAAAAAACTTTACGACAAGAGAGAGAGCATGAAAAAGAAGGCGTTGGAAATGGACGCTAAGATGGCATTTAAAAATCATTCTAGGGGCTTTTGATGAAAGAAATGGTGGACTATGGGATTTTGGGGTTTTTAGCGTTTTTGTCGGTGATTGTGATCGCCATTGGCATCGAACGGGTGTGGTTTTATGCCACTGTGCGTGTGGACGATTACAATGACAAACGCAAATTAGAATTAGACTTACACCGCCGTTTAACTCTGGTGGCGACCATTGGTTCTAATGCCCCCTATGTGGGACTGCTAGGAACGGTAACTGGGATTATGATCACCTTTATTGAGTTGGGCAATACGGGGTCTGTAGACACTAAAGCAATTATGGTAGGGCTGGCCCTAGCACTGAAAGCTACGGGCATGGGTTTGGTTGTGGCAATCCCCTCTGTGGTGATCTACAACATGCTCGTGCGTAAGAGCGAGATTATAAGCACCAAGTGGGATATTTACCATCACCCAGCTACAGAGGATACCACTTACAACCGCTTAGACACCGATCTTTAGGAAGCCAGATGAAGAAAATCGACTCGATGAATGTCGTGCCTTTTATCGATATCATGCTGGTGTTATTGGTGATCGTACTCACCACTGCTTCATTTGTTTCTACCTCGAAGCTCCCTATCAATATCCCCAAGGTAGATCAAAGTTCAGATAAATCCCAAGATGTCCTCAACAAGAGACAGGTTAACATTGCTATCTCGCACAAGGGTGAATTCTATTTAGACAAAAAGAAAGTTAGCTTTGAGACACTCAGACAAGCTGTGCGCAGATACCCCAAGGACACGCCCATCATTTTACAGGGGGATAAAAACAGTAACTTAGATAGTTTTGTCAAGGTGGTCGATCTCTTGCAGACCAATAAACTCAATGAACTCTATATTCTAGTGGAAGACAAAAACAAAAATCCCTAGGGCATTTAGATAGTTTTTAGCCAATATAGGCTAGAATATCGCTTTTGAAATTTTAAAGGATTGAGCATGAAGCGCACTTACCAACCCCACAATACCCCTCGCAAACGCACCCATGGTTTTCTCGTGCGCATGAGGACTAAGAATGGGCGTAAAGTGATCAACGCCAGGAGAGCAAAAGGTAGAAAACAACTCGCCGTGTAATGGTGCAGTCTCTAAAAACAAGCCGTCAGTTTAATTATGTTTATAAGAAGGGTGTTAAAAAGCACCACGAGTTTTTTATGCTATATTGCCTCCCCTTAGAGCCTGTACATAGGGATTTTTTGGGGACACAGACATCTTTGCTAGGTTTGAGTGTGTCCAAAAAGATCGGTAAGGCCGTGCGAAGAAATTTGATCAAACGGCGCGTGCGGGCTGTCTTTCAGCATATCCCCCTTAAACATCCCCAAGTTATTGTATTTGTGGCTAGGGCGGGAGTGGAACAACTTGATTATACAACCCTATGCACTCACATTTTGCGGTGCTTAAAACATAAAAAACGCATCCACACCAAGGCTTCTGGGTGAACAAGCTCAAAGCTCTTTGTATAGCTTTCCTCGTTTTCTATAGGCTAATCTCCTTGCTCAAGATGCCTTGTTGTCGCTTCTACCCGAGTTGCTCTACCTATGCGCTCTGGCTTTTACAACATGAATATTTAACTAAAGCCCTACTTAAGATTGCGCGCCGCCTCCTCTCTTGCCACCCCTATTCTCAAGGTGGGATTGACTACCCAACTAGCTCTAAACCTCTGCAAGCTAAGTTTGGAGCTCCCATTACACCCAGATATTACTTTATCCCCCTACATTCCCACACCCCTACTCCCTACTATATCCTTAAGGCTACTAGTGAAAGAAAATAACTTCCGCCTCATTCTAGCGATCGCACTCTCTTTTCTCTTCCTGACTATTTATAGCTATTTTCAAACTCCTGTGCCTAAAACCCAAACCCCTCAAACCACCCAGAATACCTCCAGTGTGCCCCAAATTTCCAGCGATACTAAAGCAACCTCTGCGCCTAAAACTCCTTTAGAGAGTGCGCCCATCATTGCGCGTGTCCACGCACCCAGTATGGAAATAGAAATCGATCATCTTGGGCGCATTGTTCAAATGTATCTCAAAGATAAAAAATTCACCACTCACAAAGATGAGGGTTTTTTAGACCATGTGAAAAGACTGATCGGACTCAATAAAGAACCTCTTAAACCTCTCACAAAGCTCCCTCTGCTGGGGGTAGATGCCCTCAAACCCTTAGAACTCAGATTCGCAGACTCCAATCTCAACCAAGAAGCCTTTAACAAACCCTACAAAGCCTCTGTGAGCGATCTCAGTCTCACACAGGGTGCACAAACCCTAACCCTGACACAAGAGCTCTCTGGAGCTATCATCAAAAAAATTCTCACTTTCCATACAAATCTGAGCTACGACCTCAAATTAGAGATCACAGCTAAAGGCGCACTGAACACGGCTTATATTCTCTCCAATGGGAGTCGTCCAGTAGCTGATGCAGATGGGTATGCCTTCCATGGAGTGCTCTTGGGCACACAGGAAAACAAGATCGAAAAAATCGAAGATGGGGATATTAAAGAGGCTAAATCTTTTAAAAACATCGCCTTCATCGCCAGTGTAGATCGTTATTACACTTCCTTATTTTTTTCAGAAAAACCCCTAGAAGCCATTGTAGATAGCCAAGCGGGCACCAAAAACCCCCTCCCCTTTATCTCTCTTAATGGCAGTGCCACTCTACATGGCTACATCGGTCCTAAGGATCACCGCTCATTAGAGCAGATTTCTCCCGTGTTAACAGATGTCGTGGAGTATGGAATCATCACCTTTTTTGCCAAGCCTGTCTTCCTGCTCTTGGATTATCTCCATCGCTACACGCATAATTGGGGCTGGGCGATCATTTTACTCACTCTGATTGTGCGCATTATCCTCTACCCACTCAGTTACAAGGGTATGATGGGTATGCAGAAAATCAAAGACCTCGCTCCCAAAATGAAAGAGCTGCAAGAAAAATACAAGAGTGACCCGCAAAAACTGCAAATGCATATGATGCAGCTCTATAAAAAGCATGGAGCTAACCCCCTGGGTGGTTGCCTGCCCTTGCTCTTACAAATTCCCGTGTTTTTTGCGATTTACCGCGTGCTTTACAATGCCGTAGAGCTTAAAAGTGCACCCTGGATGCTCTGGATTGATGATCTCTCTTTAATGGACCCTTATTTTATTTTGCCCATTTTAATGGGTATTTCAATGTATGCCCAACAAGCCATCACTCCCAGCACCATCACTGATCCCACTCAAGCCAAAATTTTTAAAATGCTCCCCCTCTTTTTTACCCTTTTCCTGATCACCTTCCCAGCTGGCCTGGTGCTCTATTGGACCGTGAACAATGTTTTTTCTATCTTGCAACAATGGATCATCAACCAAGTGCTAGAACAGAAAAAGCTTAAAGAAATTCAAGAGCATAAATCTGCTCACAAAAGTTGAGCATGAAAACAATCGTGGCGAGTAGCTTAGAAGAGGCTCTCCTAAAAGCCTCTAGGGAGTTGAATTGCTTAGTTGCAGATTTACAGTATGAGGTCATTCAGGTCCCTTCCAAAGGCTTTTTAGGGTTTGGTAAGAAAGAAGCTATCATAGAGGTCTGCATTAAGGAAAAGCCTCCTGAAAGACCAACTTCTAAGGACCTAAATACACCGAGGCCGCTTGCCCCGGTCAAGATTACTGAAATCCAAAATGAAATGCGTGCCCTACTAGCCCTTATCCCCTACCAAATTGACTCTGTTCAGGTAGAATTTTATGATTCCCAAACCTTGCTCGTTGAAATCAATGGGGAGGATTGTGCGTTGATCATCGGTGAGAGAGGGTATCGTTACAACGCTCTCTCCTACCTTCTGTTCAATTGGATTCACCCCAAATATGGTTATAACATCCGTTTAGAAGTGGCACATTTTTTAAAAAAACAAGAAGAGATGATCGAGCTCTATCTTCAGAGTGTGATCATGATGGTCCATGAAGTGGGCAAAGCCAAGACAAAACCTCTCGATGGTCTGTTGCTCCACATTGCGCTCAAACGCCTCAGAGAAACTTTCCCCGACAAATATGTCGCCTGCCAAAGTAAGGCCGATGATCAACGCTATATCGTGATCAATGACTTCCACCACAAGTCCTAGCACCATTGCCGCCATCGCCACCCCCCCAGGGCTTGGCGCAATCGCCATTATCAAGATGAGCGGGCCTAAGAGTTTAGAGGTTCTACAACATCTCTCCAAAAAACGCGCTTTCCCTCCTAGACAGGCCACTCTAGTGTCCATCTATGATGCGCAGGGCGCGCTTTTAGATCAAAGTTTAGCTCTTTACTTCCGAGCACCACATAGTTATACGGGTGAAGACGTGGTCGAAATCCAATGCCATGGCGGGGTAATGGTGGCTAAACTGATTTTGCAAGCCTGTTTGCAGGCGGGGGCGCACTTAGCCCAGGGAGGAGAGTTTAGCAGGCGCGCATTTCTGAATAATCGCATGGATTTATCTCAAGTAGAGGCACTCTCTGGCCTCATAGAAGCCACCCATGAAAATGGCGTGAAAGCGATGGCCAAACAACTCAAAGGAGCTCTTAAAGATTTTGTGCACAGCATACGCCAGACCTTGCTGGAATTGTTGGCCAGTAGCGAGGTGTTAATCGATTATGCAGAAGAAGATTTGCCACTAGACCTAAACACCCACATGCAGACCAAGTTACAACAGACCCTATCCAAATTGCAAAATACCTTGGATATCTCCCAATCCAAACGCGCCTATTTAGAGGGCTATCGTTTGAGTATCATCGGCAAACCCAATGTAGGCAAGAGTTCTCTCTTAAACGCCCTCCTCCTAGAAGAACGCGCGCTGGTGAGTGAGATTGCAGGCACCACTAGGGATACCATCGAAGAGGTGATCAACTTGCATGGGAGCTCTTTGCGCATCATCGACACAGCGGGAATCCGCGCCTCTGAAGATATGGTAGAGAATTTAGGGATTGCCAAAAGTCTTAAGAGCATGCAGGAGAGCGACATTATCTTGGCTCTCTTTGATCTCTCTGAACCCCTCGATCAACAGGATATGCATATTTTAGACTTGCTCAAAACCCAAGCTCACAAAATTCTCTGTATTGTTTTCAATAAAAACGACTGCCCTCTTCAACTGGATACGCAATTTATTTTAAAAGCCCTGCCTCCTTTGCGCATTCCCCCTCTACATCTTAACACCAAAGAACCCTGCCTTCCTCTCTTAAAAAACGCGCTCCGCCCTCTCTTTGAGAGTGACAACCCTCACGATAGCTTGATCTTAAGCGCACTCACACAGCAACAAGCCCTAGCCCAAACAATCTCCCACCTACAAAGAGCCACACACACCTTAGAAAGCCTAGAGTTAGAACTCTTCTCTTACCATCTTCAAGACGCTTTAGCTAGTATCGCCACGATCACCAGACCCTACCAAACTGAGGAAATGCTCGACGCGCTATTTGCGCAGTTCTGCCTGGGCAAGTGATTAAAACACCCAGCCATAGTTGAAGAATACATTGAAGTGACTCGCCCCATCGTAAAGCACCACATTACCCGAGAGGTCCTTCGTATCGATTTTGAACTGCAGAGGATTTTGAATGAGAGGAATGGAAACCCCTAGACTGTATTTGGAGTGCTTAAAGCGGTAGTTGAAACCCACAACGGCGTTAATGTTGCCCGCACTCTTGTAAATGGAATTGAGCACATAGGAATCCCAAAGTGCGCGTATTCCCACAAAGCTTCCAAAGGTGCTCACCAATGTTTTTCTTGTGGCATTAGCGCGCTGTTTTTTCCCACTGCCCGCTGCATTACGGGTCTTGTATGTCGTCTTAAAATCAATTAACAAATCTGTTCCCACGCCCAACCCCACCTGGGAAATCGTTTTGATATAGCCCAAACGCTTGGAAAAGTTGTATTTGAGCACTCCATAGTAGGACAGCCCTACAAAGTCGTTAAAATACTGCTGGTATCCGCTCTTGACATTGAAGCCTACCATGGCATCTGAACTCGTTTTACCCGAAGGCATGGCATTGGAGAGGGCGCGCATAAAGCTAGACTGATAAATGGGGCTGGGAACATGGACAATTTGGTCGTAATTGATGGGGAGTTTGTTGGCTTCCCCTAGTTGCTTCCACACCTTGATCCCCAACTCCACCAAACCCGTACCATTTTTGCCATAGGTCATATTACCATCATGACCATAGTTCTTTGTGTGTCCAAATTCGTGTAAGATCACTTCCATGGGCCATTCTGAACCCGTTTGGTAGTTTGTCCAAGCGCTGGACTTAGGGTTGATTAAATAAGGCTGTAGCCCTAGCAAGCCTGGCCCTGCCAACCCCTCTATACTGCTCTCCCCTGCCTTAGGACTTAGGATACCAAGCGCGATACTCGCCTTAGAGCGGTAGACATCTAACACCTCCTGGGGGGAAATCACGGGCTCTCCACTCGCCGTATCGTAAAACTTGAAAGGCGCGTTTAACACAGCATCGGCAAATTGTTGCGAACTGAGCAAGGAGGTCAGGTTGAGCATGGCATCGGTAAGCTCCTCAGCCTGCTTGGGGGTTGGGGTGAGCCATTTATCATCGGGGGCTTTAAGAAAGCTCAAATCTAAATCAACGCTGATTTGACTCAGCGCGTCTAAAACGCGCGTAGTGGTTGGATCAGACTGAGCGCTAGGTTGGATCGTGAAACTAGAGTTAGCAGGGGCATTGGCTAGAGCGGGCAAAAGATCGGGGTTGACATAAGTTTGGGTGAACTTGGGTAGGGATTGCACACTCCCCACTTTAACCTGCGTGCCCTGGGGGGTTGTCATGTAAATATCCACATTGCCCAAAGTGTAGGGCAGGAAATTTTGAATCTCCAGTCCCTTGCCCCCCAAAGCAATCTTGATAGGAGCGGTGGTTTTAAAGCGCACGAGCGGGCTAGTCACATCAGCTGTGGTGAATAGGGGTTGGGCATTTTTCATAAATTCTTGAGGACATAAGATAGAGAGACTACAAGAGGGTTTTTGAGAAATATCTTCAGCACTCGCCAACATACCCGTCATCAATCCCCCTTCTACAAATACCCCATCTTTAGGATGGGCTATGCATTCATGCCATCCTATCATGAGGGACAGAAACATCCACTTTCGCATGTTCGCCTCCATTTGGGGTTACGATTATAACCAAACTTGCTTATATTGACCTAAGGTGTGCTTAATTCAGGCAAACCATAGGAGTTGAGTTTGATTGAAGAGGTGGACAAAAGCGCAGGCCATGTTTTGCCCAAGAAAGACGCGCTCAACGCCATTGTTTCGTTGAGAAAATGCAGTTGACGCGTGAGCTCAAGCAGCAATTCTAACTGCAAAGCTTGGGCTTGTTGTGCATACTGACTATAAGCGCGCGCCTGCGCACTCTCATCCTTAGCCTCTTGGAGTTGAGTTTTTAGCGCGTTGTCTAGGTCGTGCAAACGGACTTGGAGTGTTGTGGGAGTGAGGAATTGATGCATCTGCTCTGTGCGCTTGCTTAAAGAGGCTAGAGTGGCCTGGGTGTGCTTGAGTTGAGTATTTTTTGAGGCCAGACGCGCTTGAGCATAGTGGTGCTGGAGGGCATGATAGCGTTTAAAATCACCTTGTAAGAGCGCATTCTGCATCGCTTGAATTTGGGTATCACGGGTGTGGCGATCCCGCATTTGAAGACTTACTTCACACACAAATTCGGCTAACACACTTCTCTCCAGTGACGCATGATGGGACATTGTCTTTAAAAAGTTTAGAAAATCCTGAGCATCCTGAGCTTCTTGACTCGTGTGTTGTAAAACAGCGCCTTGCTTAAAATCCAGCCATGGGCATTGGCCTTCTAAGTGCGCGCGTCTGCGTTGCTCCAGCTGGCTGTAGCGTTGGGTCAGCGCGTTGAGATGTGCTTGGCGTGTTTGTAGCCGCGCCATTTGGTCGTCTAAACTCTTGAGCATGGATTTCTGGGGTGGTAAGGCGCTCGCATGCATAAATCTCTCTGTGCGTTCCAGAATGTTTTGGATTTGATTAAGTTTGATCAATCTAGTTTGAGCATGGGAGATGAGTTGCCCATAGAGTCGCAAACTCTCTTGTAGCTTAGCGATCATGGTGCTTTCATTGGCATTAGAAGTGGCTAATTTGGCGTTAGCTTGGGTGTCTAGGGTGATCACAGCGGCTGCTTGTAACCATGTGGCTAAGAGCAAGGCCCATCGCATGTAAAATCACGAAACAGAACCCCTACATCTACCTCACACAATGATTTGCACGCATATTTTTGTTGGATTTTTGCGGCCCCGCGTACTAATACATCGCTGCGCACACCATGTGCAATGGACATAGTCGCTTCAATAAAGGCACTGAGCTGATCGCAAACTTTTAAGAGAGTCCCACATACACCCTGGTAAAGGTTGCGGTTATAAGTTTGCCACAAGGTATCTAAGTCTACATGGTGGACTTGTTTAGTCTGGGGGTCCAGATAGCGGTTGGAAAACTCATCTTGGGTGAAGTAGAGTAGATCTTCTCTAAACTCTGCACTCACATAACGCAGGAGTTTGTTCTCCATCTCTTGGGCTTCTATTTCTTTCAGATATGCGTCCAAGCCCTTGACCCCATGCTTGATGGGCGAGATAATGTCTCTGGTCAAAATTTCGGGCAAATCGTGGAAAAGTCCGCCTAAGAAGTGATTGATCCGCATACTCTCACACGCGCCAAGATCAAAACTCAACAAAAACGCGCACAGAGCCACATAAAGGGCGTGACCCAGTACACTGGTGGGGGGGACACGGGGGGTTTGACTCCAGCGCTTTTGGAAACGCAACTGTGCAAACATGGAAGCAAGCAGTTTGAGATGAGGAACTTGACTTAAGTGTTCTCCATCTTTTAGCAGAGCATTATCCAAACTATCTTTGATCTCCTGTACTCCATACATTCTGGGGTTGAAATCGTAAATGAGGCTAAATTCCCATGCGGAGACATAGTGGTGAGCCGTCCTCAAAAGCGCCGATTCTAAATCCTCTGGAGGGTGGCATAAGTAGGTGTGCAGGTCTTTAAAAAGCACATACCCCTTGACCTCCTCTTGCACTTCCTCCTGCACATAATCGGCTAGAGCTTGGCGGTGGGTTTCCAAGAGTTTGTAATAGATTGGGGGTTTGATGTCAGTCAACACCACGCGGCTTAAAAACTCAAAGCAGAAATAAGTGATGAGACGGGAGTAATTGATGGGATCTGGGGCGTGTTTAGCCAGTAAGATCGCCACCATCGCCTTATGCGCTTGCTTGTCTAATTCGCTAAACTCAACCGGACAAGCTTGGTCATTCCAGCGCCGGATGGAAGCGGCTATGAACAGCCGCTTCAAAAACCCAGGCGTGAGCTGAGGTTGTCTCAA
>NZ_FZMA01000064.1:0-2569 GCF_900197775.1 Helicobacter salomonis | reverse complement strand
GTGTGCAGAATGCACACACTTAGCACGGAAAATGTCACAATGAAGTAACTCATCGTGTTATAGGATTTAAGGCCCTTTAGGGTAGAATGCGCCTTACAGTGGTGGGTTCTTCTTTTTTAGTGGTTCTCGTCCAACCATTATATTAAAACCATCTCCGCCCTTAAGGGGCGGGGAAGACCACTAACACCATTGTAACTCAAAAATCTTAAAACAACAAGTTTCTCTTACTAAAATGCGCCCATGCGTTTTAAAGCCCCTAGCTTAGCTATGAGCGCATGGCGTGCATGGCCAACATCTTCCCCCTGAGTGCGCTCACTAAGTGGAAGTCATTGCCCTCTAGGGCTTGAGCTAGAGAGGCTTTGAGGCCTTGTAGTTTGAATTGTTCTAGGACAAAGTCCCAATCTGCAGGTTCGATGGGTCTAAACTGAGCCAGAAAACTCAAACCTCCTAACTGGCCTTGCGTAATGGCTAGAAACACTTGGGGCATCACTTTGAAGTCCTGGGCATGCAGGTGCATGGACGCGCTGAAGCGAAACTCGGCATGCTCTAACATGGCGCGCAAGATGCGTCCCTCTGTGCTCAAGGGGGTGATGGGTGGAATTTTAGGCATGCTCTTTTTGAGGGCTGGAAGGGCAATAGGGGGCAAGTACTTTTGCAGGGTCTGCAGGCATTCCTGCTTTAAAAAGGGGTCATAGGAGGCGCAAAGCTTTAGCAGTTCCCTGTAGTTCTTATCGCGCTCGTGAGCACTTTTGCTAGGCTCTAGTAGAGTACGCGCGTAATAATTCCAGCCTGAAGTGCGCACAAGTTCAGGGGCTTGGCCCTGTTGCAAGCACTCGCCTAAGTCCTTTTGCCCACTCTTAATGCTAATCACACCCACACGGGTGTATTTTGCCTCTAAGCAGAGTTTGAGCGCGCGCAAGCTAGCCTGTTTTCCTGCCTCATCAGCATCAAAGCTAAAGAGAATTTCACACTCTAGCTTGGCTAATATCTTTAAGTGTTCCTGTGTGAAGGCGCTGCCCACACAGCAGATGGCATTAGGATGCCCACACGCGCTAAAGCCTAGTACATCAAAGAACCCTTCACACACAATGACTTGCTTGTGCTGTGTGATGAGGCGCAAAGCATGATCTAAATTCCATAGCATCTGGGATTTGCAAAAAAGCTGTGTGCTAGGAGAGTTTAGGTATTTGGGGTTATTTTGTTCTGCTTGCCAGGGGGCACGCGCCACACAACGCCGTGCACTAAAGCCTTTGATGATGCCTCTTTTGTCTTTGAGAGGAAAAGTGAGGCGATAATTAGCAAAACAATGCCCGCCCTTGACATACAATAACCCTGCGCGCACTAGCAGACTAAAATCATAGCGCTTTTGTAAAGCCTGCACATCATTGGGCAAACAATAGCCAATCCCATACTCTTGGCACATCTGTGCATTAACTCCCCTGCTCTCTAGGTATTCTAGCACCTTGGTGTCTTTGCTCAAAGTCTGGCTAAAGAGCTCTTGGGCATAGGCTAGAGCCTCTAAGAGAGGTTGCTCTGTGGGAGTTTTAGAGTGGCTGAGTTCTAAGTCAAACTTGTAGAAGTTAGCCACTTCTTGGGCGGCCTGCACAAAGTCCAGCCCCTTGTATTTTTGCAAGAATACAAAGGCATCGCCCCCCTCCCCACACCCAAAGCACTTGAAAATATTCAAAGAGGGGCTAACCTTGAAGCTACCACTCTTTTCCTCATGGAAGGGACAGCAGGCCTTAAAGCCTGCTCCATCTCTTTTGAGCTCTAGGTGTTGGCCTATGATCTCTACAATCTGTACCTTGGCCTTGAGCCCGTCTAGGTTGGTGATCATGGGGTGCAATTAGGACAAAAAGGGTCGCCTTCATTCCCCTCCCCACAATTAGGGCAGGCTAGCTTTCTTAGATAGTCCTCTATGCTATCTAAGCCATGCAGAAAAGCGATGCGCTCAAGCGCGTCATAGACCTCTGTTTCTATTTCAAAACAAAACACATCAGGATTGCTTAAAGACATCTCAATCCTTTTTAGAGAAGCTAGGCGCTATGCCCTGCTGGGAGTGTTCATAATCACGCAGGGCTACGAATTTCTTGCCTGCCGTGTCAAAGAAGGCTTGCCCATGCGAGCCTCCTAACTGCTTGTTCTTTTGGATACGCACAGCGCGCGCATACAAGCGGCGTTGTGGGCTCATATTGGTGAACTCTTTTGAATTCAGCTTGTCCACCCTAAACATCACTTTAGCCGCATAGGCTCCCATTTTGGAGCGGGTGGGGCTATCTTTCTCCGTTTTGTTGTTCTGCACAATGAGCATGATCAAAACCTCATGCTGTTTGGCGATGTTGCGCAGTGTGATGAATTTCTCTGTTTCAGCCTGCTCCACATTCATGTCCGCGCGCTCATTGTGCGTGAAGCCCTGCGAATCTATCAAAAACACCTTATACCCCTGCTTGATATGATTCTTTATAGAAATGACCAAATCGCTCAAGTGCGAAGCGGTGTCATTAATGCGATACCAATCAGGGTCTAGCTGGAAGCCTTTGGCTTGCAAGGCGTCCACATATTCGGGTAC
>NZ_FZMA01000035.1:0-50476 GCF_900197775.1 Helicobacter salomonis | reverse complement strand
CATTAAAAAGGTTTTAGTGCAAACCATCTATGCTTATCTTGGAACTTTTGTACGAACAGAGCAAAACTCCTTGACAACATGGTCAGTTCTTAGTTAACATTGTATTCTCATTTTGCATTCAGAAAGGAAATTTTGGTATGGTAGTAGCACACAGCACACAGCACACAGCACACAGCACACAGCACACAGCACACAGCACACAGCACACAGCACACAGCACACAGCACAAGCTTAAGCGGGCACTCTTAGACTTTAGCACACTTGGTACACTTGCACTTTTTGCTCTAGCTCCTTTGAGTGCGGAGAAAAACGGCGCATTTGTAGGAGCAGGGTTCCAATACTCCAATTTCAGCGGACAGCTAAAAGCGAGCAAACCTGCTTTAGAGCAGG
This sequence comes from Helicobacter salomonis, assembly GCF_900197775.1. Taxonomy (NCBI): domain Bacteria; kingdom Pseudomonadati; phylum Campylobacterota; class Epsilonproteobacteria; order Campylobacterales; family Helicobacteraceae; genus Helicobacter; species Helicobacter salomonis. The sequence continues at coordinate 50,086 of NZ_FZMA01000035.1, read as the reverse complement.
TGGTAGGAACATGGAAAATGAATGGCAACCTCTTTGGGGCGGACATTCAGATCGGCTACAAACAATTCTTTGGCAAGAAAAAACACTTTGGCTTGCGCTATTACGGCTTTTTCAGCGGACAGGGAGGGCCCGCTTCATTTAAACAAAATGTAGAAGATGAAAATGGCAACACCACTTTAGTAACCACCAACCAGCAATCCGCCAATCTCTTCTATGGCGTGGGGCTAGATATGCTCTTTAACTTCTATGAAAAGCAAGAGCGCACTTTTGGGGTGTTTGCGGGCGTGATGGTCGGGGGTTCTAGCTGGTTGATGGGCAAGGGCTTCATTAATGGGGAATGCACTTGGAGTGATGATGATGGCAAGTGCACTACCATGAATAATTACTTTAAGGCACGCGCAAAGTTTTTTAATGGCGAGGGCTTTAAAGGCGTGTTTTCCCCCACCCATGTACAGGTTTTGGTCAATCTGGGTGTGAGGGCAAATATTACCCAACATCAGGGTTTTGAGCTAGGTGTGCGCGTCCCCACTATCGACGACCCTTATCTCACTTTGAGCACCACAAAGGATTTCCCACAATATGGCGTGAAAAAGGGCGATGCGATAGCCATTACCTTCAGACGCAACATCGCAATCTTTGCCAATTATGTCTATAATTTCTAATTTCTGAGATAGGCAGGCGAGTAGCGGGGCAACCCGCTAAAGCATTCCCTAGAACTTCTTCTTGTTAGTGTCCTCCAAAATATCACTGGCAATACGCCCAACATCTTTGCTGATATTCAAACACTCGTTGGCGATTTCAATATTATGACTCAAACTGCTGTCAAATTGTGCAATGACTTGGTTAATATCCAGCACAGCATCTGCCTGCTCTTTAATGGCACTGGAATTATCTACAATAGATTGCACCAAGACATTGATATTGCTCTCAATCTCACCTAAAGATTTTTGGGTGCGCTCAGCGAGTTTACGCACTTCATCGGCCACTACAGCGAAACCTCGTCCATGTTCACCTGCTCTAGCAGCCTCAATAGCGGCATTCAGAGCGAGCAAGTTGGTCTGATCGGCAATATCGCGGATAATTTCCACCACATGCTTGATTTCTTGACTTTGGGCGATCATCCCATCGCTCTTATTGCTCACTTCACTAATGCGCTGCGTGATGTCCTCAATGTTTTGCGTGGCGCTCTTGATTTGGAGAGATTGCTCTACAGAGTTTTGGGTTAACTTATCCATACTCCCCTTCAAATCCATAGCCTTAGTGTTGAGATGATTAGCAAAACTCAGTGAAACATGGAGCATTTTTGTGATCTCAACCCCTAACTGATTGATGGCTAGTTCAATATCCCCATGGGCATGCTCAATGGTGTTGGTGAAGTCGAGGTTTTGATAGGCATGCACTACTTCTAGTATCTTATTGATATCTGAACCGATGTTCTTATCTAAAGTGCCCATCATGGAATGCAATGTAGAAACGAGATCGCAGAGTTGAGGGCTGGCATTGCTTTGGCATTGCAAATCTTTGAGGCTAATGATGCCTCTTTCCAAGTTGGAAGCATTAAGTGTTGCCTGTGCCACCATGTGATTGTCTGCCTCAAAATTTTTTTGAAGGCGTGTAATATTCTCACAGAGGGCATTGCGCATCATCCCAATCTCATCGTTAGATCGCGATCTATCTAGCTCCAGATTAATCCTCTCATGCCGCAATAAACCAAAGAAGTCCATGAGCATTCTGAGCATGCTATTGAGCCGTTGTACGATCTGCAAACGCATGTAGAAGTACAAGATGAGCATAGCAATCATAAAAGCAAGCACTCCCCCTATGATCACAACGCGACGAATTTTATAGAGTTCGCCAAACACCTGATTTGTGGTCAACACTGCTCCCACTACCCAATTATAACTGCTCCCCAATACGCTATCAAAGGGGGTAAAAGTGTAGAGAGTGGTGATCGTATTCTGTTTTAAAAGAGAAGAATACCACTCTACAATTTTGAGCTCACCGGGCTTAGCATTTTTTCTAAAGTCTAAGATGTCTTTGGTGTGCACATCGGGCATGGCTTCACTGAACTGTTTGCCCTGCAATGAGTGATCGCGATGAATCGCTAAAATACTATCATCGCTACCCAGCATGAATCCATCTAAATCACCTTTGGGAAAGAAGTCCTCTTGAATAGCTGCAAAATCTACAAAAACGCCCGCCAGTGCGATCACTTCGTTATTAGACTTGATGGAAATGACAATTGTAGTCCCAAAAGCTTTGCTCCCATCTAGCAGGGTGGTGCTTTTGACATAATTACGCATATTGTGTTGCTTGATCAAAGTTTCTTGCACAACTGGGGCGTTCATAACAGTGGCACTATTAGTTGAACTCAAAATCTTGTCATCAAGGCCTCGAATCACCTCGATACTGCTCTTGGGCCTATGGTTTTCTACCAAAACCAAAAATGCCTGGCGGATGTAGATATCTTTGCTCGATTCTATGATCTTGGCGAGCATACTCTCTATTTCCTGTGTTTCTTGTATCTCCCAGCGGTTTGCACTCAAAAATGCCCCGAAAGTATTGAGCATGCGCCCCACTGAACGCAAGACCATGATCACCTTGGTGGCCTTTAACTTAGCCTGCTCCTTCAAAATCTGCTCCGAGCTACTCTTGTAATTTTTGTTCATGAGCATTAACAAATAGGCATCTAGCCCCCCAAACATGAGCAGGAGGACACATGAGAGCATGAGCATGAGTTTAGAGCCTAGTTTCAAGTTTTTGAACATCGCCACTCCTAGAACAGAATTAGAACTTCTTCTTGTTGGTGTCCTCCAAAATATCACTGGCAATACGCCCAACATCTTTGCTGATATTCAAACACTCGTTGGCGATTTCAATATTATGACTCAAACTGCTGTCAAATTGTGCAATGACTTGGTTAATATCCAGCACAGCATCTGCCTGCTCTTTAATGGCACTGGAATTATCTACAATAGATTGCACCAAGACATTGATATTGCTCTCAATCTCACCCAAAGATTTTTGGGTGCGCTCAGCGAGTTTACGCACTTCATCGGCCACTACAGCGAAACCTCGTCCATGTTCACCCGCGCGCGCCGCTTCGATCGCGGCATTCAGAGCGAGCAAGTTAGTCTGATCGGCAATATCGCGGATAATTTCCACCACATGCTTGATTTCTTGACTTTGGGCGATCATCCCATCGCTCTTATTGCTCACTTCACTAATGCGCTGCGTGATGTCCTCAATGTTTTGCGTGGCGCTCTTGATTTGGAGAGATTGCTCTACAGAGTTTTGGGTTAACTTATCCATACTCCCCTTCAAATCCATAGCCTTAGTGTTGAGATGATTAGCAAAACTCAGTGAGACATGGAGCATTTTTGTGATCTCAACCCCTAACTGATTGATGGCTAGTTCAATATCCCCATGGGCATGCTCAATGGTGTTGGTGAAGTCGAGGTTTTTGTAGTTACGCATCACTCTCAAAATTCTATTGAGATCGGAGCCAACATTTTTCTCTAAACCCGCAATCATGGAACACAGGGTAGAGATAAGCTCACAGAGTTGAGGAGTAGACCCCTCCTGACATTGTAAATTTTTCGCTCCAATCATGCCCTTTTGGATATTGTCGGCATTGAGTGTTGCCTGTGCCACCATGTAATTATCCGCTTCGAAAGTGTTCTGGATGTGCTGAATATTGGCGATAATGTCCTTATACATCATGCCAATTTCATCGTTATAGACTACCTTTTCAAAGGAAATTCGGTGTGCCTGCTCATGTCTAATCAACCTAAAAAAGGATTGGAGTGTGATCTGCATGGTCTGCAAGCGTCTAATGACCTGAAAATGTAGAAAAATATACAGGATCGCGGCGGTTAAAGTGAGAGTGAAGAGCCCACCAAGCAGAATGATCTTGCGGAGCTGATAAAGATCTGCAAAGGCTTCATCTTTGGAGATGGTCGCTGCGATTACCCAATTATAATCGACCTTGCTCAAAAGCTTGCTGTAAGGTCTAAAGGTATAGAGAGTCACCACCATGTCTTTTTTCGTCGCGTTGCTATACCAATTCATCAGTTGCATTGTGTTGGGCTTTGCCTTTTCGCGAAAATCCAAAATGTCCTGTGTTCTAGGGTCTTTCATGACATCTGCAAATTTCACTCCCTGTAATTTGTGATTGGTATGCACAGCCAAGGTAATGCCTCCACGACCAATTAAAAAGCCATTTTGACCATTATTGGGAAAATACTGCGCTTGAATCCGTTCAAAATCGGTAAAAAGCCCTACAACAGCGACCATTTTTCCATGAATTTTAATGGGCAAAGCAATAATATTCCCAAAAATCTTATTACCACCTAGTAGCGATGTGAGTTCAGTGTGGCTTCGGGCGTCTTCCTTGGTTTGCAGAACGGTTTGCACAACTGGTTCTTTAAAAATATCCAGATCGTCGGCATAGACATGAAGCTGATCTTGGTTATCCTTAAAAATTCCCACATTGCTTTGTAACTGCTCTTTGTCATTTAAAATGACTAGGAAAACTTCGCGGATATAGCCCTGTTCACTGGTCTTGATTAGACCGGTAAGCATGTCTTGGATTTTATGATGTTCTTGCAAAATTTGGGGATTAGCGACGACATATCCTCTAAAGTTGGAGACAACTTCAGCAATGGTATCCAGGGCGTGGATGATACCGGTTGCTTTCACTTTGATTTGCCCCTTGAGAATCTGTGTAATACTGTGGTTGAGGGTACGATCGGCGTTAATGAGGAGAATCGTACCCAACATGCCAAATAGACAGACTAAAACAATGGAAATTAGCAAGATTACTTTTGAGCCCAATTTCAGATTTTTAAACATGGAGTCTCTTTCTCTTAGAATTAACGCTCAACTTTGCAATAAACAAATAGCCGTGATTTTGCTAGCAATACCCATAACATACCCCCCAAATCTAACCTAGGGAGGTTGCGACGCCGCCAAGACCCATCCATCGATGGGTCTTACAATACCTTCTGTTAGACTTAACGCCCCAACTCTGCGGGGGGTATTATAGCACAACACATAGACAAAATTCCAAGTGTTGAGTGTTGAGTGTTGCATATCCATCCTTAAAATTTCTTTTTGTTGATGTCATCTAAGATATCTGTAGCGATGGCTTCGATGTCTTTGCTGATATTCAAGCACTTGTTGGCAATGTCAACGCTATGGCTCAGGTTTGCATCAAATTGTGCAATGACTTGGTTAATATCCAGCACAGCATCTGCCTGCTCTTTAATGGCACTGGAATTATCTACAATGGATTGCACCAAGACATTGATATTACTCTCAATCTCACCTAAAGATTTTTGGGTGCGCTCAGCAAGTTTACGCACTTCATCGGCCACTACAGCGAAACCTCGTCCATGTTCACCCGCGCGCGCGGCCTCAATGGAGGCATTCAGAGCGAGCAAGTTGGTCTGATCGGCGATTTCTGAAATCATCTCCACTACATTTTTGATCTCATGGCTTTGGGCGATCATATCATCACTCTTAGAGCTCACAGAGCTGATATTTTGGGTAATTACCTCGATGTTCTGTGTAGTCTGTCTGATCTCTTGGGATTGTTGGGCGGATTTGGTAGCCAGCTCATCCATGCTGGATTTAAGTCCCTGACATCTGTCATTGAGTGTGTTGGCATACCCCGAAGAGGTGATCAGCATTTTCACAATTTCAGAATCTAGCTGGTTAGTAGCAACTTCAAAATCCCCTTTAGCATTCTCAATTTTCGCCGTAAAATCCAAATTTTGATAAGCACGCACCACATTTAAAATGCGGTTTAAGTCCGCTCCAACCCGCTGTTCTAAAAAGTCAATCATGGTATTGATGGTCTGAATCAACTTAGAGAGATGGGGTGTGCTGGCCTTCACATGGATTCGCTGGGTAACATCGCCTTGTTCCACAGCAGAGGCCACAGAGATCACATCTGCCATGATCGCGTTATCGTTTTGGAAATTCTCCTGAATCTTGAGCACATTTTCATTGATTGCCTTAAACATCTCGCCTATCTCGTCATTTTGCTTGGAATGACAGATCGTAATTTGCACCTGTTCGTGATTGAGTAGTTTAAAGAACTTATCCAGGGTTATAGAGACATGCTTAACGCGTTTCACGACGCTGTAATGGATGTATAAGAATACCACTACCATTGTGATGACGAGCAAAATCGCCACAATGATAGTAACACCCTGACGCACACGCGAGATGTGTTGATACAGATCTTTTTTGGAGATGACAGCTCCAATCATCCAGTTATGCCCTTGGTGAATATTCTGGAAGGGGCGAAAAGTGTAGAGTGCAAGGATTGATTCTGAGTGGAGCACATCAGAATAGAAAGTGCCCAACATACTCGCTCCTTCTTTAGCATTTTCCCTGAAGTTTTCAATTTCTTGGACTTCTTGGCCGGACATGACCTCGCTAAATGCCTTGCCTTGCAGACTATGATTGCGATTGATGGCAAAAATACGATTACCTCCCCCCATAAAGAAGCCATTTTCTGCTACTTCTGTGGGGAAATACTGTTTCTGCAAGAGCTCCATATTGATGAAAACACCCGCTACTGCGACAAGTGCACCGTGCTCGTCAATAATAGGCATGGCAATGGTAGTGCCAAAACGCTTGGTCCCATCAAGCAAAGCAGTAAAATCAGTAGAGGAACGCGCAGGCTTTTGACTCTCCAGCACTTTTGTAATCAAGGGGGATTGCAAAATAGAGGGGGAGTTGCGATAGGAGCGCACAGTTTTATCTGGTTCTTCTATGGACGCGTAACTGCTGTAAGGCTGTTTATCCTGCAAGAATACCAGCCATGCTTGGCGTATAAAATGCTTGTTGAGCACCAGTTTTTCAACATTATCCTGAAGTGTTTTGTCTTCTGCATCTCTTAGGAAAGCAAATCCATCACCCGAAAAATAGGCAGTGTAGTGAGTCAAAGATTGCGCCAGGTTATTGAGCACTAAGGTAATTGTCTTAGCTCGGTTAAATGCTTGGTTTTTGACTGACCGATTGGCATCATGAATCAACATTTCTGTTGCCTCATGTGTAAAATAGCTTCCTACCAGCACAAAAGAAGCGATCAGAATGATAGCAATCATCAAAACACTCTTGGTTCCGAGTTTGAGATTTGTTAGCATGACATTCTTCCTTTCTTGCTCAAATGGATATCCATTTTTTATTTAATCATTTCTTGCAAAAAATACGATTAAATCCCTGCACAACACCAACATATGCTTAAGTATCTATGACAGAGAGTGCCCAAAGTTGCGCCCATGGGTAGTGGTGGTAAACCCAAATACCTCTAACATTTGGGTACTTCGCGAGCGCCTAAAGACTTAGGTACACTTTCCAGATAAACACTCTGGGAGGGGAAGGCAAAACTCAAGCCCAGTTCTTCGACAATCTGCATGATCTTGAGCATGACATCCTCTTTAACCGCCAACCACTCTCCCCAAATCACCGTCCTAGAAAAGCAATACACTAAAATGTTGATCGAACTATCCCCAAAATTGTCCACAAAGACAAATAGGTTGGATTTATAGCCCATCAGATCGTCCATGGACACGATGTGTTCGCGATCCATCATGTAATCCTGCTGGGCATTCAACTCCTGCTTGGTAGACGCATCTAAATCGGAGAATTTAGCAATCTTGGGGTGTTGCTCAAGCATGGTGCGGATGGCATGGACACATTGGACGAGCTTATCTCTAGGAGAGCCATAGGTCAGCCCAATACTCATTCTGATCCTGCGCCCCACTTTGCGGCGATTCCAGTTGCGGATGGATTTCCCCGCTAGCTCAGAATTGGGCACGAATAAGAGCGCGTTGTCAAAACCTCTCACCGTCGTGCGCCTAAGACCCATTTCCACCACTGTGCCTTCCACATCGCCACATACAATCCAATCTCCCTGCCCAAAGGAGTTGTCTAGGAGCAGAATGACTGAGGCAAAGAAATTAGCCAGCAAATCCTTGACTGCCAATGCCACGGCCAAACCTCCAATCCCTAGCGAGGCGATGATAGCCGAGATATTGAATCCTAACTGTTTGAGCACTGCTAAAATTGTGATCGTTACAATGAAAAAATAGGCTACCTTGAGGATAAGGTTGACCACCTCGCGTCTAAAGCCATTGCGCTTGGAAGCTAGAGTCGCAAGTAGAGCCGCACCATAAGCTTTAAACAAAGCGATACCCAGCCAACCTAGCAAAGAAATGTAGATCACCCCCAAATACATGTTAAATTTGATGGGCGTGGGGTGAGGGTAGTGCAAAATATCTATAGAGATATCAAAGCTATAGATGAGCAAGAAAGTAGAAATGGGGGTGATGATGCTGTTGCGGATTCTCTGCTGCACTTGTTCGTTTTTACGGCTAAAGCGCACAAAGAGATCGAGGAATTTCATAAAAAGGGTGGTGGCGAGTTTTCTCAAGGTGAGTAAGACTAGTAGCAAGGCAAGAGAGAGCAAAATTTTAGCACTCTGAAGCCCATGCGAGCTAGGAAAAAGCTTGTTTAGTATGGCAGCAACGCGCTCTAAAATCCATTGCATATCGATACTAAGGAGAATATTTTTGGAGAGCACTTGGTCGGGATGCTGTTGGATGTAGTGGAGCACTTCTAAGTAGGTCTTGAGTTTGAGCTTATAGTCATCTAGCGTATCTTGAAGGTGGTGCAAGTTGAGCGTGTTCAAATCAGTAGGAAGGACATAGGTTTTAGCCATGGCTCCCTCAAATTTGAGCAAGACAGCCATGCTCAAGGTTTTGACATCTTTTTCTTGGCTAAAGAAATCCAACGAAGTGCGCAATTTCTCTAAGAAGTCATACATTTGCTGGTCGGCTTCTAAATTCCTGAGCTCCAAAGTGCTGAGCATGTAGGCGTAAATATCATTACCCTTACTGCTCTTGAGCAAAGTTTGCTTGAGCTGCGCTTGTTTTTGTAAGTTTTTCTGGATATCGATCCCTATATGCTCTTGATTACGCAATAAACGCAACGCAAAAGTGTGAATCAAATCGTTCTTTTGATCGCTAAAAAGGGGAACCTCAGAGCGTCTAGCGGGGTCTTGCTCATAGTGCGCAATCACCTGATTGAGTTGTTTGATTTGTTTTAAGAGGATATAGAGATCGATCGCATCTGGATCGCTGTCTGCGCGCACCAAACCACACACACATAAGAGGCTCAGTAAGAATGCGCGCACCCACCCTATCATGGTGCTAAGACCCATTTCTTGAAGAGATCGCCGCGCTCCTGGTAAGAACTAAATTGGTCCAAGCTGGCTGCGCTGGGTGAGAGCAATGCGATCTGGTCGCGCTTTAAAGAGGCTTTGATCGCATGCACGGCGCTGGCTAAATCTCCACAATGCAGCGCATTCACGCCGTATTTCTTCGCCATCTCAGACATCAAAGCTGCGCTAGTGCCAATGGTGTAGATTTGCACCTGCATATGCGCCAATGTTTCAAACAAGGGGGTTAAATCCATCTGCTTGCTATCCCCTCCCACAATCAAGTGTACATAACGATGGGCAAAACGCGCCAGAGCCTTGAGTGTAGCGTCTACATTGGTCGCCTTGCTATCATTGACCCATGTGCGCGCCTGCGCATCTTGGAAGACTTCTAGGCGGTGGGGTTGGAGAGCGTAGCTATTGAGGCGATCATAATCAATGGTGTTAAAGGCTAATTTAGTCGCGCTTAAAGCCAAGAGTGCGTCTAATAGAAAGGGTTCTTCAAAGCGCACTTTGGCAAGCTCCAAGCCCATCTGCTGGGCCAAGTGGGTAGAGTTTTCATAAAAAATGAGTGTGGGCGCATCTGATCTCTTCAAGGCCATTCGCACGAGGGGATGGGTTTGCAAGCACGCTTGTAAAAACGCAGGACTGCCTCCACGCATCAAGCCCAATGGCTTGAGTTTTGCGCGCACATAGTGCTCGTAAGTGCCATGCCAGTTGAGGTGATCTTGGGCCAAGGGGAGCAGAATGTAGAAATCAGGGGCGTAGTGTTGCGTATAGTGCAAACTAAAGGAACTGCTCTCTAAAATCCAAATTGGTGCATCTAAATTGATCAGAGGCACTCCGATATTTCCACCCACCTGAGCTTCAAAGGGCTCACAGAGCAAGCCCAGCATTTCGGTCGTGGTGGTTTTGCCATTTGTACCACTCACAAAAAGGGTGCATGCGGGGCGTCTGATCTGTGCGACATAATCGTATTCACTCACCAAGTGCTGACTCGCTAAAACTAGAGGGTGATGGGGGGGTATACCCGGGCTGACAATTTCCACGCTAGAGCGCGCAGGGTCAAAGGTGGCAGAGGGGAGCAAGGGCTGATTATGAGGGGTGGTTGCAGGAGCGTGGACATTGTCATCATAGATCGTGCAAGACATGCCATGCCGATGAAAATAGGCGGCAAAAGCCTTGTTAGTGCGTCCATACCCAAGCAAAGAGATCATTGCATCCACCACTTAATTATGATTATACTTTTTAAGTTTAACACAAAAACTACAAAATATGGTTTAGACCTAGCGCACTTTAAGGCTGAGCAAGGCCACAAGATTGCTCAAAATTGCTACAATCCAGAAACGCAAAATAATCTTGTTCTCTGGCCAACCCTTGGATTCAAAGTGATGGTGCAGGGGAGCCATGTGAAAAATGCGCTTCTTGCGCACCTTATAACTTCCAATTTGCAGGATCACCGACATCGCTTCTAGGACAAAGATCGACCCCATTAAAATGAGCAAAATTTCATTATTTGTAATGATAGCCATGTAGGCGATGAATCCCCCAATCCCCAAACTCCCACTATCTCCCATAAACACCTCAGCTGGAAAGGCATTGAACCACAGAAAACCCAATAGTGCTCCCATCAATGCGGAAGACACCACCACCACCTCGCCACTATGGAGCACTTTGGGATAGAGAAGATACTTGCTAAATTCGGCATTGCCTACAACATAGATAAAAACGCTTAAACTCAACAAGACACAAATACTAGGCACAGTCGCCAAACCATCAAGACCATCGGTGAGATTAACCGCATTCGTGGTCGAGAGAAAGACGAGCACCCAAAACCCCAGTAACAATATGGGATGGTCTTGAAAGGAAAAGAGGGGCGTTTTCAAAAAGGGGACATAGAGGTTCTTTTCTGAAATGAGCGTGTAAAGCACGCCCACAATGCTTAAGGAAACCCCAAAAAGCAGGGCCATTTTGAGTCTGGAGGAGATGCCTGCATTCTTCTTTTGGCGAATCTTGGTGTAGTCATCTTGCATGCCAATAGCCCCAAAGGCGAGTAAGCTCCAAAGAGCTAAAAGCACGAAGGGATTGTCCAATCTCGCGCTGAGCAAGGAGGAGATAATAGTAGTGCCTAAAAAAACCACCCCGCCCATCGTGGGTGTATCCTTTTTATTCTGATGGGGAATGAAATCTGAGATGGGCTGGCTGGCTTTCGTGGCTTTAGCCCATCTAATGAAAAGAGGCATTAAGTAAACACAAGCAAAAAAACTGATAAAAAACGCCAACCCTGCCCGAAAGGTCAGGTATTGAAAGATGTTTACACCAAAGTATGTGTAGAGATAGTAGAGCATTGTGCGTCTTTGAAACTAAGATCAAGCTCGTATTATGCTCAATTTTGCTGAATCCACTTCCTGCGAAAAATTCTCACTACCAATCACAAACGCATGGCTTTAAAGTCCATGACTTACGATGCCCATATTTCTAAGTCTTTTTAAATAAGATTAATTCGTAGGAAGTCTTTTCAAGGCGTTTAGTCTCTGGTTGCGCTGGGGCGTTTTTTTGTAAATGGGCTTGTAATTCTTCATTGAGGCGATCGAGCTCATCTAGGCGATCTTTAAGGCGCAAGATAATATCCACCCCAGCCAAATTTACGCCCAATTCGCGCGTGAGGCGTAGAATTGTCTTGATTTTATCCACATCTCTTTGGGAGTAGAGGCGCATCTTGCCATCTGTACGTTTGGGCTCTACTAGACCTTCTTTCTCGTATTGGCGCAGAGTTTGGGGATGCACCCCTAAAATCTTAGCCACCACACTAATCAGGTACAGCGGTGCGTCGTAATCTAGCATGGGCGATCCTTTAGGGCAACTGCTGTAGAGCCTGTTTAACCTCTGTGCTCATGTGATCGGTATGGGGCAAGACCACATTGGCGTTCAAATATAAATCGCCCATGTGTCCACTCTTGCGATTTTTAACCCCGAGTTCCTTCAGACGGAATTTTTGGGCATTTTTAGTATTAGGGGGAATCTTCAAAGACACATCTTTATAGAGGGTTTGAATATCTACCTTGCCCCCAAACAACGCTGTTTTTAAAGGCACATCAAAGTTTTTAATGAGATCATCCCCTTTTCTAGTATATTCCCCATCCTCCAACACATGCACTTTTAAAAGTGCATCCCCACGCATGCCCGCTTGTTGGTGTCCCTTGCCCCGCGCGCGCAACACCTCACCCTCTTTCACACCCGCAGGAATCTTGATCTCAAAGCTCTCATTAGCAGAGAGCTGTATCTTGCGCTGCGTGCCTAGCACCGCCTCTTTCAAACTGATCTGCAAATCAACTTGAATATCCAAAATTTCCCGATTAAAGCCAAAGCCCGTATTCCTAAAACCCGTATTAAAACCCCCAAAACCACCCCCTCCAAAGATTTGGGATAAGATGTCATCAAAATTCGCATTCCTCCCCTGCGTGCGGGCAAAGTCGCTAAAATTCTGCCCTCCAAACATGTTGTCTCCAAATTGATCATACTGAGCACGCTTTTGATTATCGCTTAAGATTTCATAGGCGGCATTGACCTCTTTAAACTTCTCTTCGGCTTCCTTGCCCTTGTTAAGATCGGGGTGGTATTTGCGCGCCAATCTGCGATAAGATCGTTTGATTTCCTCCGGACTGGCATTCTCGCTCACCTCTAAAGTTTGGTATAAACTCTTTCCCATTGTTGTCCTTTTATAAAAATTAGAAATATTATAGCATAAAACTTTAGTCTTGTAGTATCAATTTTATTTAGTGTCTAAAAACTCTACATAGCCCTGTTGGCGTAGTTGGCATGCAGGACAAACTCCGCACCCATAGCCAAACCCATGGCGTTTTTCTCTCACCCCCTCATAACAGGTATGAGTGTGCTCTAAGATCAACTCTAGCCCCTCCAAAGCGTGGGCGAGCTGAAACTCTTGGGCTTTACTAGCAAACATCAAGGGAGCTAGCAAGTTGATTCCCTCCTGTGTGCCAAAAGCCCCTAGATTTAAGCTAGTTTGCAGGCTTTCTATAAAATTTTGCCGACAATCAAAATACCCGCTATAATCCTGCATAGACACCCCTAGCAACACCGCCTGCGCGCCTAAATTAAAGGCGTAAGCGTGTGCGAGAGTGATAAAGAGCGCGTTGCGATCGGGTACAAAGGAGCTAGGCAGGTTTTGGGCTTGGGGATGAGGGGTGTTGAGCGCGTGGGGAGTGCGTGCAAAAAGGGCAGAGGTGCTGATTTCCTGCAAACAAGGTAAACTTAGCACCTTATAAGGTAGCTCTAGCATGCATGCGATTTTGCGCGCTTGGGCGAGCTCAATGGCGTGTTTTTGATCGTAATTGAAGCCCAGCAAATAGGTTTGTTTAAAGGTGCGTTGAGCCCAAATGGCTAGAGTGGTGCTATCCTGCCCCCCGCTAAAACAGAGCACGCAGGCATCTGTTTTGAAATCTTGAATCGCAAGCATTTTTTCTAGGTCAAAGGGATTAAACATGTTTAGTCTTTTAGAATCATTATAACATGGCAGATTGGGACACCGCTTTTTTGCATTTGAGCCACGCTCTACCTCCAAACTTGCTAACTCTGCACACAATGATCGAACAGAGTGGTTTTGAAATCTATATCGTGGGGGGAAGTGTGCGCGATCTACTCTTGGGCAAAAAACCCAAGGATTATGATCTAGCCAGTAGTGCAACCCCTGAGCAGCTTAAGATGATTTTCGAGGGCATGGAGGGAGTGAATTTAATAGAATTGGGGTCTGCTTATGGCACGCTGGGCGTGCTCTATCAAGATCGCCTTTTTGAGATCACTACCTTTAGAGAAGAGGGGTTCTATCGCGATCACCGCCACCCCAGCGCATTAAAATTTGTAAAGTCCATGGAGAGCGATTTAGCGCGGCGCGATTTCACCATTAACGCCCTAGCCTTTCATCCTCAAAAGGGTTTGCTCGATTTGCATGGCGGGCTAGACGATCTAGCCAACCAGCAATTAAGATTAGTGGGCGATCCTGCTATGCGTCTACAAGAAGATGCGTTGAGGATTTTAAGAGCTCTACGCTTTGCTAGTGTTTTGGGTTTTTCCCTTGAGTCTGCTACCCAAAAAGCCCTTTGGGATCGCTCCTCCCTTTTAGAGAGCATTAGCAAAGAGCGTATCCGCATAGAATTTTTTAAACTCTTATTGGGGAAGTTTGCTAGCACTATCTGCGCGCAATTTCAAGCTATCTTAAAGAATGCCCTACAAGCGCACTTTACCCATTTAGATTATTTAGACACAACCCCGCCTAACTTACGTGCCCGTCTCTTGTTGATCTGTCAATCATGGGATAGACAAACCTTGCTAGATTTTTGCACGCGTTTAAGATTTTCTAAGAAACTCACTCAATCCCTGTGCCAACTGCATGCCCATCTCCCCCTAGGGTCTGTAGAAAACTCTCGTCTATGGCTCAAAACACAATTACAACGCCTCAATTTAGGCGAGCTGCGCGCGCTTTTAGGCTTTTATCAAACCCAAGACCCCCTTTTGAGCGCATGCTTAAAAAGCGAACTCAAGGAGATTTTAAAAAACCGCGAAGTCTATTCTCTGCGTTATTTGGCAATTAATGGCATAGACTTACTGGGATTAGGTTTTCAAGGCGCACAAATTGGCGTGCTTTTGAAGGCATGCTTAGAGGGGGTAATGTGTGGGGCTGTGTGTAATGACAAGGGGGCGTTGTTGCAATACATCCAAGAATACCGCTGGTTAAGAGAAAATTAGTTAGAATGCCCCCTATGTCTAAACTCCAATTTGATAATCTATTGTTTTTAGCGCCTTTAGCGGGCTATACAGACTTGCCTTTTAGAAGTGTGGTGAAACGCTTTGGGGTGGATATCACCGTTAGCGAAATGGTAAGCAGCCACGCGCTCGTGCATGCCTTTGAGAAGACTGCCAAAATGTTGGAAAAATCTCCCCATGAAAACCCCTTTAGCGTGCAAATTGCCGGCTCTAAGGTGGAGATTGTACAGAGGGCTACAGAATTGCTCAACCAGGTGGAGGGGATCGATATTGTGGATTTTAATTGTGGTTGCCCAGCCCCCAAAGTGGCCAATCATGGCAATGGGAGTGGGTTACTCAAGGATTTAAACCATTTGGTCCATCTCTTAAGAGTGGTGCGCGATCACACTAAGAAGCCCTATACCAGTGTAAAAGTGCGCTTGGGATTTGAACGCAAAATTCCAGAAGAGATTGCCCACGCGCTTAATGATGCTCCGGTGGATTTTGTGGTGGTGCATGCACGTACGCGTGCGGATCGCTACAAGAAGGAAAAGATCGACTATGAGAGTGTGCGCTTGATGCGCCAGATTCTAAACAAGCCTTTGATTGTTAATGGCGAGATTGATAGCGTGCAAAAAGCTCAAGAGGTGCGTGCCTACACGGGGGCACAGGGGGTGATGATTGGGCGGGCAAGCTTGATTAAGCCCTGGATTTTTTGGCAAATCAAGCACAACACCCAAGAACTTCCCCCTGTGCTTAAAAAAGATTTGGTTTTAGAGCATTTTGATAAGATGGTAGAATTTTATGGGGAGAGGGGGGTTGTAATGTTTCGCAAGAATTTGCACGCCTATGCTAAGGGGCATGCGGGGGCGAGCGCGTTTAAGGGGGTGGTCAATAGCATGAGCGATCCGCGAACGGCGCGCGTGCAGGTGGAGGAGTTTTTTAGCCATGCGCAGGATTTGCACGACTTCCCTCAAATTATTTCTTTAAATAACCAGAGTTGTTGATGCGCTTTCAAATCATTGTTTTATTGGGCTTAGTGCAGGGGTTGTGGGCTGTGAAGAATCACATCTTTACGGGTGCGCGACTGGGTTCTGCCAAAGGGTTTTCCAGCAGTTTTAGCGAACAGACAAGCATGAGTAATCCCAGTGTAAATCCCAATGGCAAGCCTGTTTGTCCTCAAAATCTGTGCAAGGGCAATCTGATTACAGGCTACTACAATGTGGATAAGCAAGCTAATTTTGCATTTACCTACACTGTGGGTGATGAGATTTTTTTTGATAAATTCGCTGTAAGCGGCATGCGTGTTTATGGCACGCTGGAATACATCAATGCCTACTTAGGTGCTCTGAATAAAACCATCAATCAGGGGGGCAAGAATTACAGCCCCCAGTATCTTAAGGCCATTGATCCTGCAACTGGAGATGTGATTCCCCAAACGATTGTCAATGGCAAGTTACCCGATGGTTTTAAAAATGTTGGAGGGGATTTAGCTGTACCCAGTGGGTATAGCTCCCCCTGCGCTCCCTTAAGCGCGCAAAATCCTCTAGGAATCTGTCCTACTCCCAATCCACAAAAGCGTCTGCTGCAACAGGGGGCACATGTGCTGAGTTTTGGATTGAATGTGGATGTTTTTTTAAATATTCCCTTGGATATTTGGATTAAGAAAATCTACTCCAAAATGTTCTTTTTCAAAGTGGGCATGTTTGTGGGGGGAGGTGTGGAATACACCATGTTCTGGAGCGATCGTTTTTTCAACCAGGCACTGGGCAAAAAAACCCGCTTTTTGGCCGCAGGTAGTGGTTTTTTTGTGAATGTGGGCACACAAGTTTACATGGGACAACACAACCGCATCATTGTAGGATGGAAGATTCCCTACTACAAACTCAGCGCACAGAATTGGTATAACTATGGCAACAGCAATGTGGGCACACAGCAAACTCTCAAGCAATCTCTAAGCCTTGTGCCCCATGGGCAATTTTATGTGGGCTATGCTTACCTGTTTTAGAACCAGGTACGCGTTCATATAGACTTCAAAGGGTTTTGGGTGGCGATGAGGTGCGGGCTAGCGATGCTTTGGATTTCTTTTCAAAACTCCCCTTAAAGTCTAACAGAGAGAAATTTAGCGCGTCGTCCTCGCACACTTCGATGCAACGTCCACAGCGCGTGCACTCCCCTGAATTCACCGCCGCGCTTTTCAAGCCCACCATCCACAACACCTGCGCCTCTGGGCACACTTCCAAACACAGATCGCACTTGGTGCAACGCATGGCGTGGTGTTGCACTTTTAAGAGCGCATAACGCCCACTGAGCGCATAAAACGCCCCTAAGGGGCATAGATGTGAGCAAATGAGTTTATCACCTATAAAGGTATCAATACAGAAGAGTAAAAGCCCAACCCCCACCCATGCGCCCGTACCAAAGATAATCCCCCTTTGCACAATGCCAATATAAGACACACTCTCAAAAGCAGGTAAGGATAGCACAAAGGAGAGAATAAGGCTTAAGGCTAAGAGCACATAGCGCGTGGCTTTGGGAATAGACACATACGCCCGCACAAATCCTAGTTTGCGCCGCACCCAAGATGCACTATCTATAATGGGGTTGATTGGGCAGACCCATGCACAAAAAGCGCGCCCTAAAATCAAGCCATAGACTCCTAAAATGATGAGTGCACCTAGCAGTGCCCCTAAACTCATCTGCAAACTAGCCAAATAGACTTGTAACACGGCAAAAGGGTCGCTCAAGGGCACGCGATTAAAGAGCACAGACGCACTCAAATTGCCTGTCAAAATTGCATGCGCCCCGCCCCACGCAAAGAGGGCTAAGATTCCTGCCTGCACCACGCGCCTAGTCACGAGGTAGCGCACTACAGATCGCCTTGATTGAGATAATCCATGGGGTTGTCCTTATGGGGGGTTTTAGGGGGTGGTGTGGTGGAAGGGGTGGGCGCCCCCATTTTAATGTAGTGCGTATCGGCTTGCCCGCTCACAAACTCACTAGGCAGAACCCGAATAGCAGGCTCTTTAGTGATACACGCGCGCTCGCACAGCCCACAACCCACACACACACTAGGTTCTACTACGGGCAACATGTAGGCGTGTTTGGTGTGGTCATCGTGTTTGAGCTCTAGCTTGATCGCCTTATCAATCAAGGGGCATACGCGATAACACACATCGCAGCGCACTCCCCAAAACGCCACGCAAGAGTGCGAATCCACCACCGCAATTCCCATCTTCAGCGAGGCGATCCCCTGACTAGGCTCTAAGTGCTGGTGATCGAGTGCGTCTGTGGGACAGGCTTTAATGCAGGGAATATCAGAGCAAAGATAGCAGGGCACCTGGCGTGCGTTAAAAAAGGGGGTGCCTATCTTGGGAGTGTCTAGCAAACTAGCTAGTTTAAGCGTATCATAGGGGCAGGCCTTGACACATAGCCCACAACGCACACACGCGCTCAAGAAACGGGCTTCATTTTCAGCCCCCGGAGGTCTGAGCGCGTAGGTGCGCTTTGCTTTGAGCAAGGTCCCCAAAAACAGCGCACCCCCAGCGCACAAACACGCCCCCCCAATCGCCTTTTGCAGGAAGGCGCGCCGTTGCATGAGATCAGACCTTAGTGATTTTCACGGCGCACTTCTTGTAGTCGGTTTGTTTGGAGAGTGGACAAGTGGCATCTAAGCACACCTTATTGATGAAGACATTCTCATCAAACCATGGCACATAAACCAAACCAATCGGGGGGGTGTTACGCCCACGCATATCTACCCGCGCCTTGACTTTGCCCCGTCGCGATTCGATCCACACCGCATCGCCCTGATTAACCCCCAGTTTTCTGCCATCTTCTTCATGCATGTAGCACAAGGCTTCAGGCACAGCTCTAAAGAGTTCAGGCACGCGCATCGTCATCGTGCCGCTATGCCAATGCTCTAAAACCCGTCCTGTTGCCAGCCAGAAAGGATATTCTTTATTGGGGCGTTCAGGGGCTTTCATGAAGGGTCTAAAGAAAATCTTAGCCTTGTTTTCTAGGCTTTTGGGTGTAGTGGTGGTGGGGGCTTTGAGATCCCCACTGACGAGTTTTTTGCCCGCCTTGCCATAGAAAGCAAAATCGCTATTGGGGGCAGCCTTTTTAGCGTAATAATCATACTGCGTGTTGAAACGCCAAAGAGTTTCTTTGCCATTGACTACGGGCCAGCGCAAACCTCTAACATGGTGATAGGCATCAAAATACGCTAAATCATGTCCATGCCCTTCCCCGAACTTGCGATACTCCTCCCAAAGGTATTTTTGGATGAAGAAGCCATAGCCCTTAAAAGGCTTGCCATCACTGCCCACGACATGGCGCTTATCCCCATGCACTTCAGAATTAGGTGCACCTTTGGCGATAGGGTCATTACTTTTATAGCGTTTGGCATACTTATTGGCAAAGAGCACATCATAGAGCGTATCGCTGTCTTTATAACCCATTTTGTGTGCTTGGGCTAACACATTGGGTAAAGTGAGTTTGTCATTAACCTTTTGCTCTCCCCAAACCTCCTTGAGTTTAAAGCGCTTGGCAAATTCCAAGATCTGCCATGTATCGCTCATGGCATGTCCTACTGGGGTTACTTGCTGTTTCCAGTGTTGGGATCGCCGTTCCGCATTCCCATAAGCCCCCCATTTCTCATAAATCATCGCGCTGGGCAGAATCAAATCCGCCACTTTGGCACTAATCCCCGGGTAGCAATCGCTCACCACAATAAAGTTATCCATCTCTCTAGCGGATTTGATCCAGTGATTGGCATTGGCGGTATTCTGCCAAGGATTATTAACTTGCACCCAAATAAATTTGACTTTCCCATCTTCTAAAGCGCGCATCATGGCCAAAAAGTCATAGCCGGGTTTGGGATTGATGGTGCCATGGGGTACATGCCAAAGTTTCTCGGCAGTTTTGACATGTTCGGGGTTAGTTACGACCATATCTGCAGGCAGGCGATGGGCAAAAGTACCCACTTCTCTAGCTGTGCCACAAGCACTGGGCTGACCTGTAAGAGAAAACGCCCCACAACCCGGTTTAGCTTGCTTGCCCAGCAAAAAATGCACCATGTAAGCCTGTTCATTCACCCAAGAACCCCGTGTGTGTTGGTTGAAACCCATTGTCCAAAAACTCACTACTTTACGATCTTTTTCGATGTAGAGTTTGAGAAGATTTTGCAATTTGTGCTTAAAGCTCTCTAGTGATTCGTTGGCATCTCCCTTAGCCACTTGGGCCACATAATCCAGCGTGTAAGGTTCTAGGGCTTCTTTAAAATGCGCAAATGTGATCTCCCAGTGCTTGTCCGGTTCGTTTTGATGTTGCATGTGCAGCACATCGCCTGCCTTAACCCCTAAGTGTTTGAGAGCAATCGCTTCCTCTGCGTCCAAAGTAATAGCATTTTGCTTTTCTAAAGTGTCCTTTTCACTTGCTCTAAAGCCATGATGATTGGGATCGGATCGCATACCATAGCCAATGTCTGCATAACCGGTTGTGAAGACAATGTGCTTGTCGATGAAATCTTGATCGATTGCCTCAGGGTGATTATAGACGATTTCTCTAGCGATGTAATTCCAAATGGCTAGATCCGTGTTAGGGGTGAAGATGATTTCCATATCCGCCATGCTAGAAGTGCGGTTGGTGAAGGTGGTCAAGTTAACCACTTTAACCTTATCGGCATTGCTCAATTTGTGATCGCTCACCCTAGACCACAAAATAGGGTGCATTTCTGCCATATTGGCCCCCCAGGTGATGATGGTGTCCGTGGCCTCAATGTCATCATAACACCCGCTGGGCTCATCAATCCCAAAAGTCTGCATGAAACCCACTACGGCACTGGCCATGCAGTGGCGTGCATTGGGATCGATATTATTGCTTCTAAAACCCGCTTTGACTAATTTACTGGCTGCGTAGCCTTCCTGAATTGTGTATTGCCCGCTTCCAAAAACCCCTACCCCCGTAACGCCTAATTCCCGATAATACCTTTTAAATTGTTTTTCCATTTCATCAAAGGCGCGTTGCCAAGAGATGGGTTTAAATTTGCCTTTTTTATCAAATTCACCTTGCTCATTCACCCTCAAAAGAGGTTGCACCAAACGATCAGCCCCATACATGATCTTAGCGTTAAAATAACCCTTGATGCAGTTTAAACCCCTATTGACGGGAGCAAGCGGATCGCCTTTGGTAGCGACGATCTTATCGCCTTTGGTAGCGACCATGATTCCACAGCCCGTGCCACAGAAACGGCATACTGCTTTATCCCATTTCCAACCTGCCTGCGCTTGCTGCGCTTTAGCGGCTAGACTTGGGGGAGTGAGTAGCCCTGCGCTACCTAAAGCTGAAGTGATGGCCGCAGATTTTAAAAACTCGCGTCTGGAATTATCTTGTATTTCGCGTGGACCCGTCATGCAACACTCCTTATAATGATAGGGAGCTATTATATTCTAAAATTCGTTTAAGATGAGCGATTAGGGGTGTTTATAGTTAATTTTTATCATTTTTTGGCTATGATCGCGTACATTGCGGGCTTACAATACAATGGAGAGATACGAAATGGGGAGTCCCTACAAACATCTGACGCACAGGGCGCGCAGGTTACCACTTTCTGTGTACCGGTGGATTGGTTTTGTATGGCTATTGGGGGGTGTGTGTGGGGTGTTGTTTTGTGTGGAAACGTTTGCTGTCAAAACCCACCAAGAATGGGTACAGCATTTGGATCACACCGTGATTTCTTGGGTGCGCACTCACCCCATTCCCCTTCCTGGGAGTGGCTATGTGCAGCTCGTCAGCGTGGCAACCTTTTTCGCATGGTCTAAGTTCACATTAACTTTGGCGGCGCTGGTAGGCTTGTTTTACATTTTTGTCCAAAGAGATAAAGTATTTGGGCTGTTTTTTTTCTTGAGCATTGTGCTAGGTGAGACAGCACTCAAAGTTTTGAAACTCTGGATCGCGCGTCCTAGACCTAGCACAAATGGAGAAATACATTTGGCGCATGGTTTTAGCTACCCTAGCGGACATGCCTTAGCTGCCAGTTTGTTTTATGGATCGTTGTTGGTTTTAGTGTGCGTGAGTTCTATGGAAACACGCACCAAATGGGCTCTAAGCCTCATCTTATTACTGTGGATTTACCTAATGATGTATACAAGAGTGTATTTAGGGGTGCATTATCCCACCGATGTGTTAGGAGGGTTTTTGATGGGTGTAACCTGGGTGTGTTGTTCGATGGGCTTGTATGTGGGATGGCCAAAAAACGCTAGAAGAGTATAGGGTAGCGCGTGGATCTTAAGAGTTTATTTCAACAGATTATCGATCTGTTTTCTAGGCTCAATAAAGCACAAAAAATCACTATTGTTACAGCTTTTGTGCTGGTGGTAGCCTTCCTCATCTTTTTACTTGTTTACCCCACTCGGGGTAAGGATGATTTTTCTAATTACGGCGTGCTTTTTGAAGGAATGGACAATAGCGATAATGCCCTAGTGTTGCAGTACCTGCAACAAAAACAAATTCCTTATAAAATTCCCAAAGACGACACTATTCTGATCCCCAAGGATCGCATTTATGAAGAGCGTATTTCTTTAGCGTCTCAAGGGATTCCTAAAACCAGTAAAGTAGGCTATGAAATCTTTGATACGAAGGATTTTGGCGCGACAGATTTTGATCAAAATATCAAGTATATCCGTGCCATTGAAGGGGAACTCAGCCGCACCATTGAGAGTCTCACGCCTATAGATAAGGCCAGTGTGCACATCGCTATTCCTAAAGATAGCGTGTTTGTGAGTCGGGAAATCCCGCCCACTGCATCAGTAATGCTCAAGATCAAACCCAACATGCGCCTACTGCCCAAACAGATCATTGGTATCAAGAATTTGATCGCCGCTTCTGTGCCCAAACTTGTTGTAGAGAATGTGAAGTTAGTCAATGAGAATGGCGAACCCTTGGGAGAGGACAATGAATTAGATAGCACAAAAGAGTTGGCTCAAGCCCAGCTCCACTACAAGCAGAATTTTGAGAATTTACTCGAAAGTAAAATCTCTAACATCCTCAGCCCTATTGTAGGGGGAAGGGATAAGGTCGTGGCCAAGGTGAGCGCCGAATTTGACTTCAGTCAAAGGAAAAGCACTAAAGAAACCTTTGATCCCAATAATGTGGTGCGCAGCGAACAGACCATGGAGGAGAAAAAGGAAGGCTTCCCTAAAAAGGAAGTAGGGGGTGTGCCCGGGGTGGTGAGCAATATCGGACCTGTGCAAGGTGTCGCTAACGATCAACTCAGAGAAAAATACGAAAAATCCCAAAACACTACCAACTATGAGGTGGGCAAGACAGTAAGTGAAATCAAGGGGGAATTTGGGGTGCTTACCCGTTTAAATGCGGCCGTTGTAGTTGATGGGCGTTACAAAAAAGTGGACAAAAACGGGACAGAGACGATCGAGTATATTCCTTTAAGTGCTGAGGAGATGGATAAGATCAATGCGCTTGTTAAACAGGCAATTGGCTATAACCAAAATCGAGGGGATGCGGTGGCGGTAAGCAATTTCGAGTTTAATGCCAAAGCCACCAAGTATGTGCCCATGACTGCCTATGAGAAATTTGTCAATACTGCGGAGAAGTATGTAGGACCCTTTACATCTCTCTTTAAATATCTCATTATTGGATTGATTCTCTATGTCTTCTATAAAAAAGTCATCACGCCTTTCAGCCAACGCATGTTAGAAATCCACCCTGATGAGGAGGAACAGGTGCAATCCCTTTTTGCAGCAGATGAAGATGATGATGAAGAAGTTGATCGCTTTGGAGAGATGCGCAAAAAAGTGGAGGATCAATTGGGCTTGAGCGCGAGTTTTGATGAAGAAGATGTGAAGTATGATATTATGCTAGAGCGCGTTAAAGGAGCTCTTAAGGAAAAGCCTGAGGAAGTGGCTTCTCTATTCAAATTACTCATCAAAGATGAGGTGGCGATTACCAGTACAAAAGGAAACTAGATGGCAAAGCTAACTCCCAGACAAAAAACCCAATTAGATGAATTTACAATGTCTGAAAAGCTTGCAATTTTGCTCATTCAAGTGGGCGAAGAGGCCACAGCGGGGATTTTGCGCCATCTGGATGTAGATTCTATTACCGAGATTAGTAAGCAAATTGTCCAGCTAGATGGCACGGATAAGGCTGTGGGGGCAGCGGTTTTAGAAGAATTCTTTGCAATTTTACAATCTAACCAATACATTAATAGCGGAGGTTTGGAGTACGCGCGTGAACTCTTGATTAAAGCACTCGGACCAGAGCAGGCTAAGGTGATTTTGGAGAAGCTCAGTCGTAGCTTACAGACTCAGAAAAACTTCGCCTATCTAGGGCGTATCAAACCCCAGCAGCTTGCCGACTTTATCATCAACGAACACCCTCAGACCATCGCGCTCATTTTAGCTCACATGGAGTCTCCCAATGCCGCTGAAACGCTCAGCTTTTTCCCCGACGATATGAAGGCAGAAGTGAGTATCAGAATGGCGAGTTTGGGGGATATTTCCCCTCAGGTTGTCAAGCGGGTTTCTACTGTCTTAGAGAATAAACTAGAAGCTCTCACGAGCTATAAGGTCGAAGTGGGCGGTCTTAGAGCAGTGGCCGAAATCTTTAACCGTTTAGGTCAAAAGGCGGCCAAGACAACCTTGGCGCGCATTGAAAACATCGATGCTAAATTGGCCAATGATATTAAAGAGATGATGTTCACCTTTGAAGACATCTCTGGCTTGGATAACTTCGCCATCCGCGAAATCCTCAAAGTAGCTGATAAAAAAGACCTCACCTTGGCGCTCAAAACCTCTACAGAGGAGCTCAAGGCTAAATTTTTGAGCAACATGAGTAGCCGTGCCAGCGAGCAGTTCATTGAAGAAATGGCCTACTTAGGGGCAGTAAAAATTAAAGATGTGGAGTCCGCTCAACGCAAGATCATCGAGATAGTCCAATCGCTTGCTGAAAAAGGCATTATCCAAATGGGTGGAGAAGAAGACATTGTTGAATAATTTCAGTGAAGAGAATTTGATCGCTAAGGACGATCTCTCTAAGCATACTATTGCGCGTTACGAATTTAAATCCATTACCGATTTTCCCTCCGAGCCAGAGCCTGATAAAGATACGCCCCGTGTTGCGCCCCAACCACCTCCAGAACCTCCCCTAGAGCCTCTCACACGTTCCATTCAACTGGAGAATGAGCTCGTGGAGTGTTTGCTCAAAAAAACCGATGAGCTCTCCAGCCATCTAGCCAAGCTGCAAATGCAATTTGAAAAGAGCCAAGAGGAAAACCAAACCCTTTTACAGCAAGCTAGAGAAGATAGCTACAAGCTGGGCTTTAAAGAGGGAGAGCAAAAGGCTAAGGATGATCTAAGTGCGGGCATCGACGAAGAGAAAAAGCATCTCCTGCAATCCTTGAGCGCGATCGATCAACAGATGCAACAATCTCAAACCCACCTAGAGACATTAGAAAAGGAGTTGAGCGCGATTGCTGTGGAAATCGCCAAAGAGGTTATTGTCAAAGAAGTGGAAGAAAAGAGTCAAGAAGTTGCGCTAGCTCTAGCCAAGCAACTTTTACAAAATATCATGGATGCGACGGATATTTGCTTGAAAGTCAACACTCTGGATTACCCCTATCTTTCCCAGCATCTCAAAGAGATGCCAAAAATCAAGTTAGAACCCAATGATGCCATTGCCAAGGGAGGCGTGCTCATCAGTAGCTCTCAAGGGAATATCGATGGCAATTTAATGACTCGCTATAAAAATCTCAAGGAAAGCGTGCTAGATAATCTAAAGGTATGAGATGGAAGCGGTGCCGGTGAGAGAATTTGAAGTATTCGAACAGGAGGGTGCAGCACTTGAGAAGCTGTGCACATTGTTGCGTAAGCGCATTTTAGAAGTGGTGAGTTCTAAAGGAGGGCATCTAAGCTCATCATTAGGGGCGACCGAACTGATTGTAGGCTTGCATAGTGTCTTTGATAAAGACAAGCACCCTTTTATTTTTGATACCAGCCATCAAGCTTATGCACATAAACTCTTAACTGGGCGTTTTGAGAGTTTCGACACCTTACGCCAGATACATGGCTTAAGCGGGTTTTGTCACCCTGGCGAGTCGATCTATGATTATTTTATCGCTGGACACAGCTCTACGGCAATCTCTGTGGGTGTGGGAGTAGCTAAAGCGTATGCGCTTAAGGGCGAGACACATGTTCCCATTGCAATCGTGGGGGATGGGAGCTTGAGCGCAGGGCTGGCTTATGAGGCACTCAATGAGCTAGGTGATCGCAAATACCCTCTGGTGATTCTCTTAAACGATAATGAGATGAGCATTTCTAAACCCATTGGAGCAATTAGCAATGCCCTTTCTCAGCTCATGGCTCGCCCGCTTTACCAGTCTTTCCGCGATAAGATAAAGGCTGTGCTAAAATCCATGCCAGAAGGGGTAAATTACTTGGCTAATCGCTTTGAAGAGTCCTTTAAACTCATCACACCGGGGATCCTCTTTGAAGAATTGGGGATTAGCTACATGGGTCCTATAGACGGGCATGACTTAGAAGCCGTTGTGCAAGCGCTCAAACTAGCCAAGGAAACCAAAGTGCCTTTGTTAATCCACGCCCAAACTACAAAGGGCAAGGGCTATAAGATCGCTGAAGGACCCTATGAAAAATGGCATGGAGTAGGTCCCTTTGATTTAGCTACGGGATTACCCAAGAGCGCTAAAGATACTTCTAAGCCCCTAAGTCCTACAGAGATTTATTCGAATGCCTTACTTGCCTCTGCCTCTGAAGATGAAAAAATTGTTGGGGTTACAGCGGCGATGCCAGGGGGTACAGGGCTGGGCAAGCTCATAGATGCCTATCCTGATCGCTTTTGGGATGTAGGCATTGCCGAACAGCATGCCGTAACCTCTATGGCCGCACTGGCTAAAGAGGGTTTTAAGCCTTTTGTGAGCGTTTATTCGACCTTTTTACAAAGAGCTTTTGATCAAATTGTGCACGATGTGGCTATTATGTCCTTACCTGTGAAATTTGCTATCGATCGGGCAGGAATTGTGGGTGAGGATGGCGAGACTCATCAAGGCCTGCTAGATATTGCCTATTTGCGTCCCATTCCCAACATGGTCTTGCTCGCCCCCCGTGATAACGCCTCATTAAAACACGCCATTGCCTTTGCCAAAGAATACCATGTGGGTCCGTGTGCGTTTCGTTATCCACGAGGAGGCTGGCTGCTCCCGGAGGGAATGTTTGAAGCAACTCCCTATGCCTACGCTAAGAGTGTGCTGCTAAAGGGAGGGAAGGATATTTTATTCGTGGGCTATGGTAATGGGGTGGGGCGCGCATACCAAACTCTTAAAATTCTAGCCAAAGAAAACCTAGATATTGCGTTACTGGACCTATGTTTCTTAAAACCTTTGGACACAAGCCTTAAGGAAATCTTAACTTCTTATTCTCGAATCTATGTTTTTAGCGATTCATACTGCATAAGCGGTGTGGGAAGTGCGCTGCTAGAATTTATGGCTCAGATAGGATACCTTCCCACTCTCTTTAAAAGTTTTGAAGTGCCCGATTTCTTCGTTTCTCATGGCAACACAACTTTGATTGAACAAAGTCTAGGAATCGACCCTGTGAGCCTGGCGGATAGGGTACGCCAAGACCATGAAAGTTTAAGGTATCTTTCTAGTGACGCGTGCCATCTTCGCTAACAGACTCCACCACTTTGTTTTCAAAGAGCGATAGAAGTCTTGGCTTATTGCCGTTGCTACATATCCATAAAATCCCATGAAACTGGGATTTTTGTTGTATTCTTGTTTCATCCATGTCTACTCTTGCCAAAATACAAGGTTTTGTCCTTTGGTTTTGAGGGTGACATGTCCGCAAGCGTTAGTGCAATTTTTGCGGCTTTTGTGGCAAAAACAAATGTACAAAAAACCCGTATGATTTTATAGATTTATATTGCTGCTTGAAGCCCCGCCATTAGAAGCTAAACCTTCAAGGGGAAGACACAATAGCAGAGCAAGTTTTGTGGTGCCCTCTGGCCCCAAAAGGGCCCAAAGATTACTCGTGGGTGTTTTCTTGCTTGGTTTCTTCGTGCTCTCCTTTAGAAGCTGGAGCTTTGTGTCCCCCTTTCTTAGCTCCCTCCTCATGTTTACCCTCATGCTTTTCCCCATTCTCATGCTTTGCCCCATGATGTCCATGTTCGCCCTCTCCAGAGTGTTTAGCTGCATGTTTTTTAGTGTGCTTATGCGGGCACAAAAGCTCACGCTTAGTCGTTTTACAAACCTGCACATCTAAACCCATCTCCATTAGCTCTTTATGACTGTGCTCTTTTCTATTCTCTTCCAAGGCCTCAGCTACCTCTTTGCGCAATGCTGCAAAATCTTTAGCACTCATTTTTGCTAGATTCGCCTTATAGGTTTTGTTGACCTGTGCTTTAAAATCAGCCCTAGCCTTTCCTTTCATTGCCTTAAGGCGTTTATCGAATTCTGCTTGATACTCCAACACTTCCTCTGCACTATGAAAAGTCCCCGCCAACTTAATAAACTCTTTATTTTGCATGTTGGCGTATTCTGTCTCCGCGTGCGCATGGGCCACACCCAAAGCTAAAGCACCCATCATAATTATTCCCAGAAAACGACGCATAAAACCCCTTTTATCACAAAATTTTCAATACAAAGACCCGAGAGTTTATCTAGTTTTGATTAATCTGAGCTTAACGCGTTGGGAAGACTAGAGTTGAACGAAGTGCTTATAAATCTTGAACTTAGTCGAGTTAGAGAGGCAAGCATTTAAATGTCCGCTGGTGCACCTCACAGGGATCAGTATTTTACCCTAGGAGTAGCATGGTACCAAAAGTCGGACTCGAACCGACACGAGGTCGCCCTCACCAGATTTTGAGTCTAGCGTGTCTACCAATTCCACCATTTTGGCTTATCAAATCCCGCAGGATCATGGTGCACTGGGCGAGAGTTGAACTCGCACGAGTTGCCTCACCACCCCCTCAAGATGGCGTGTCTACCAATTCCACCACCAGTGCAAAGCCCCCTCCACATAAACTACACTAAGAACGGATTGCTATAAACCGCAATGATCGCAAAAACCAGTGTGTAGATAACTTGCGCCTCAATCATCGCCATGGCAATGAACATGGTGGTTAAGAGTTTTCCGCCCACACCAGGATTGCGCGCTGTACCTGTGATAGCTGCTGCAGCTGCGTTGCCCATACCTATAGCACCCCCGCAGGCGGCTATCCCCAAACCTACAACGGCTCCCACAATGGAGTAGGATTTAATCATGTCCAACCCGCTCATGTCCGCTCCAAAAGCCAGCCCAACCATTCCTAGAAAGAAAAGCGCAAAAAACCTCATAGACAACTCCGCATCGTTAGAATATTGCTAGGCGCAAAACCTGATTATGGCATGCTCAAACTTAATTTTCAAGCCAAATCTACATCAATTTTACCGCTAAGGCTGTGAATTGTAATGATTTTACATTGCAGACGCGCGTGCTCCTGCAAACTCTCCACACAAAATCCACGCTTATCTAAACAATGTTTATGCAAAAGCGCATCTCCGCCTCGCGGCAAACGCACAAACACACCAAAATCCGCTACTTTTTTTACCTCCACTTCCAGCACTTCATCCAAAGTATACGGTTGGACCTGAATGAGTTCCAAAATATAATTTTTGGCCTCTAAAACATCACTGGCTTGATTGCTCGTGATAGTGACTGCACCGCTGAGTTTATCTAAATCTACAAGCACACCAAAGCGTTCGATGATCTCTTTAATAGTCTTGCCCCCCATACCAATGATGGTGGCAATTTTCTTGGGCGGTACGAAAAAACTCTCATAGGCAGGTAGGGCTTGTGTGTTGAGCACGATGGTATCTTTAGCGCCTTGCATAATTTCTAAGATGGATTCTCTGGCCTGTTTTGCCTGTGTT
Organism: Helicobacter salomonis; assembly: GCF_900197775.1. NCBI lineage: Bacteria > Pseudomonadati > Campylobacterota > Epsilonproteobacteria > Campylobacterales > Helicobacteraceae > Helicobacter > Helicobacter salomonis. The sequence goes on along the minus strand of NZ_FZMA01000035.1, from coordinate 20,150 downwards.
AAAATTTTCTCAAACAATTCTAAAGAGAGTCCTCGAGTTTTGGTATCCATTTGCATGGCTACCACGCCCTGCCAAGTGCCCGCAATTTTAAAATCCATATCCCCATGCATATCCTCTAACGCACTGATATCGCTTAAAATGGCATGTGTATCTCCTTCTATAACCAGTCCCATTGCCACACCTGCAACTAGATGATGCACCTTCACCCCGCTAGCACACAGAGCCAAAGACCCTCCGCACACACTCGCCATAGAGCTTGAACCATTTGATTCGAGGATTTCTGAGACGAGGCGGATCACCTGTTCTTTATCCACAAGGGAGCCTTGCAGAGCGCGTTTAGCTAAGTGTCCATGACCTAGTTCGCGTCGGCTAGGCGCACTTAAAGGAGCACTCTCACCCACGCTAAATGGTAGGAAATTATAATCAAACATGAAGCGCTCTTTCAAGGGTGCCTTGATGTCCAAATTCCCATGCACTCTAGCATCATTGGCTCCCCCTAAAGTGCACACCACTAAGGCTTGGGTATGCCCGCGTGTAAAGAGCGCGCAGCCATGGCTGTGAGGAAGAATATTGGTCTCTATTGTGATGGGACGAATATCTGTGTAAGCGCGTCCATCGGGACGTTCCTGCGCATGTAAGATTTGTTGTCGGATTACCCGGTGCATGTAATTTTCCAAAATATACTGGACATGCTCTAAGGTGTAGAGATGTCCCTGCTCATGCAGTGTCTTCAGGATGTGTTGCGCTAAATTCAAAAAATCTGCTTGCCGTTCACTTTTAGCCATTTGGGCCATGACTTCCAGCACCTGTGCGTGAAAATGTGTTTGAATTAAGGTTTCTAATTGTGTATCTTGTATGATAGGTGTGAGTGAAGCTGGGCTGAGGGGTTGCCTATGAGGGCTAAAGTGTTGTGCGTACTGCGTGCATGTTTGTTGGATAAGTCCTTGTGCACGAGTTAACATTTCTAAAAACTCTGTTTCCATAAGACTTTCTTGAGCACACATTTCTACCATGAGCAGGGCATCTTTAGTCCCAGAAACATAGATATCCAAGCTACTTTTTTGCAACTCAGAAGCATTGGGATTAAAAATAATTTTATCAGCGATTTTTGCAATGCGCACCGCACTTACATTTTGCTCAACCCCAATATTAGCCAGATAGAGTGCGTTAGCTGCTGCATGCAGGGCACAGATTTGTAAATCGCTTTGCTGATCATGGCTGAGTACAAGTAAAGTAATTTGCGTAGGATGGGCATAGTTTTTAGGGAAGAGTGGGCGCAAGGTGCGATCGATAAGGCGTGAAGTGAGGGTTTCAAACTCGCTAAGTTTGCCCTCGCGTTTGTTAAAACCGCCAGGAATGCGTCCTATAGCATAGGACCTTTGGCTAAATTGCACGCTCAAGGGCAGAAAATCCCCCTCTATAGAACTTTTATCCACCATGACACTCGCTATAATGACACAACCTTTGTGGATATACCAAAGTGCGCTAGTGGCTTGTTTTGCAATATAATCAAGTCTATATTCTTCGTGGTTAATGCGAATAGTCATAAATCTCCTTAATGAGTTTCATATTTTAGTCAAAACATGACAAAGAACACGCAACAAGCTATCCATTCATTACGTAAGATAGCATTATTATCAAATTAATCAATACTTGAAAAGGCTATAAGCTCACCTAGTCTTAAGAACAACTCATAAGCACGCACAGGCAAGACATGCACTTGAAAAACGAAGCGCGTACGCGAGTGTCCATACTCTTACATCGAAGTATCAAAAGAAATCTGAAGTGCTTGTTAAATGAGGAGGCCCCGCAAGAGGGGGCACATGCCAACTAGTTGTGGCAACTATCACCGTGCTGCTCATGGTGGTGGTGGTGCTCACCGCCATGATGATGATGGTGGTGGTGGTGTGTGCCACCATGGTAGTGATGGTGATGGTGGTGATGATGATGCACCCCGTGTCCTTCATGCCCTTCGTGTAAATGGCAACTATCAGTATGTCCTGACATAACATCTCCTTACCTAAAAAATGCCCAGCCTAAACCGGGTGCGCGCATTTTAGCAAACAAACTATTGGCTTTGGTAAACACGAGGTAATTCAAGACCACTTTTTATCAACAACTCGATACACTCTTTTTCCAGTGTGTAGAGTTCATAGCGCAAAGTTTTAAAAGTAGGTAGGGGCTGGGCAGGATAGGCATATTTTAAGCATTCTTCAAGCACGCGTGCGCTCTCCTGAGCGCGTTTGAAGTTTGCTTGAACCATGTGCAACAGGGGCTGTTCTCCGGTGTAAGAGAAATCACTATTTTGCAACACATCGTGGGCGCTGTTCCGATGAGCGTAGAGTGCACCTACATCAGACACACTTCTAACGAGGATATCGGTGGCGCTATGGCGAATACTCTTGAGCCTGATAGCTAAGACAGGATGATTACAGAGATAGCGCAAGACATCTTCCACCACCCTGACCCCCTCCTTGAATCGATTGAGATTAGCGTCTAACAGACGCTCGAGCGTACACAAACTAGTCTTCTCTGCCTCCCATGATTCCAAAAATCTGCAACAAGGAAGCAAAAACATTCAAGAAGTCCAGATAGAGTGCCACAGCAGCCTCGATGGGTGTTGCATAAAGACCTCGGATGATATTCTGCGTGTCGTAGGCGATGAACAAGCTAAAGAGAATCACGCTGACACCTGCGATAGCAACCTGCATCATAGGAGAACCCAAGAAGAGGTTAATCAGGGAAGCCACCATCACCACGATTAAAGCGATGAATAGCATCTTACCCATATTGGCTAGGTCGCTCTTAGTCTTAATGGCATAAACACTCATCACGCCAAAAACAATAGTTGTCATGCCCAAGGCCTGCCAAATTGCGCTCGCACCTGCTCTAGCAATGACAAAGCCCAAGAGAGGCACAAGAGTGATGCCTGTTAGGAAAGTGAATGCAAAAAGCATTAGGAGATTGACTGCGGGCATTCTCCTTGTAAACATGAGTCCAAAAAACGCAGCGATCTCAGCAATGAAAAACACCCACTTGTATTGGGCAACTACATGAAAATTCATAAAACCCACTAACGCACCAATAGTGGCTAGCAACAAACTCGCTGCAAAAAATTTATAAGTCGTCTTGACAAAATTCACCAGAGCTGTGTCACTGAGCTGGGCAGATGCTTCCATGCTGGGGTTAAAATTAGCATTGCGATCGTATAGTGCCATGGATACTCCTTTAAATGTAAAATGGCTGGATTGTATCATTATACTTTAATATAAGGCTTAAAAATAGCGTGGTAGCTTAATCTATAGCCTTAGATGTGAGGATTTGACACAATTCAAAAAATCCTTGAATTGCTGTAGGGCTAAAAAGCGGTGTGAAATGGCGTTTTTCTCTGGGAGACGATCCATGGTCAGGGTATAGCCCTCCGGAATAAAGAGTGGATCATACCCAAAAGCTTGCGGATTAAGAGGGGCTTTGAGAACCTTGCCCCTACATTCACCCCTAAAAGTTGTTTGTCTAAATTCCCCCTTTATCCTCATGCATACTGCAATGACACAGATAAAAGAGGCATTAGATTGGACAATATCCAGTTCTTCTAAGCAGGTCAAAAGTTTGAGGTTATTTTGCGTATCATTTGAATTCACTTGAGGAATTGTAAAACAGCCTTGCGCAATTTCCGCAGCACTCTCTGGTATGGAAGCAAATCTAGCGCTGTAGATGCCTGGCATGGCGTTGAGGGCATCTACACAGATACCGCTATCGTCAGCAAGAACGCAAAGGTCCCCTTCTTTTTCTTCTAAAAGTTGATAAATAGCACTTGCCTTCAAACATGCATTTTCCTCAAAACTTGTGCCATCTTCCAGGATCTCCACCTTTCCCAAAAACTCAGCGCAGCTTCTTATATCCATGGCTGGCAGAATAGCGCGTAATTCTTGGAGTTTTTTAACATTATTGCTGGAAAGAATAATTTGCATGACTCTTCACTGGCTTTGTGCAATGAGCTCTAAAGGATCGATATGCTTGTCTTTGAGCGTAACCTCAAAGCTCAGGCGCTGATCAATGCGTCCAATCACATATCCCTTTTGCACGCGCAGGCCGTGCCGAATGGTAGGAGCGATCTTGTCTAGTTGGGAGTAGATCGTGTGCATTCCATCCTTATGTTCAATGATGATCACTTTCTTTAAGATGGGTACTTCCTTAGCATAAACCACCCGTCCATCAAAGACACTGCGTACCACGGCATTGGGCTTGGTGGAAACCAAAGTGATGGATTCGTTAAAAATTTTGAGTTTGTAAACAGGATCAAAATAAGGGCCAAACTTTTGCACGACTTTGTAATTACTTAAAGGGGAGATTGTCTTAGGACCTTTGTAGGTAATTGTCATGATATCATGATAAGAGCTGGCCACCTGTCTCACTTCGATAGGTGCTTCAATCCCTTCAATGCTTGGTCTAGGTGCTTGCTCACGATCTTTTTGAGCCCTTTTGCGCTCAAGTTCCTTTTCTTTGGCCATCTTTACGATGTTCAGAGAGGCCAAGAGTTTGTCAAGCCCCTTGCGTTCTTGATCCAGGGTTTCTAGTTTTTTGTTATAGAGGGCCAATTCAGCGCGCATGCTCTCGATAATTTTTTGCTGCGCTCCCACCACTAATTGTAAATTACGCTTACGATCTTTCTGGGCATTGATAATAGTGCTAATCTGGGTAATATTGTTAGAGATTTGCGCAATCTTATTATTGATCTGCTCCTCTTGTAAATTCAGGCTGGCGAGCTGATCTCTGGAGCTTTGGCTGAGCTGCTTAAAGACTTCTTGGAGGATTAAGTCCTCTGCGCTGGCAAGATTTTGCGTATCAAGCACCATCACAAAAACAATATCCTTGAGCAACAGCGTGGTTACTTCATCTTGGATTTTGAGGCGATTTCGTTTTAGATTGTTGAGGTAAAGGCGGTACTCCTCTAAAGCTTTCTCTTGAACCTGGCTTTGAGCCTGGTTTTTATCGATATTCTTTTGAATACTTTGAATTTGTTTAGCGAGTTCTTGACTTTGTTGGTATTTTTGATTAATGGCACTGCCCAGGCTATTGAGATGCGTGCTCAACTTGTTCTTCTGCGCCGTGGTCTCTTGTAATTTATCAGTATTCAGATTGATATTGCGCTGGATTTCTTCAATCCCCTCTTCTCTAGCTCCAAGACTCATGCAGAGTCCCATGATCCAGATCAAGAGCAAGCTTTTTTTCATGTCGTCCTCCTTTGCACCACCACAATCCACACACATGCTAGAGATACGGCCAGTGATGCTCCTAAGAAGATAAAGAAGTCTTCATGCCATACAAATAAGGTGTTTTGAACCTCCAGTGCGTTGGTGAGACTTTGAAATTTACTCTGGGAATTCACATAGAGGCAACCTATTAAAACCCCCACACTGGCTAGCACCGAATCTACCAAGGCTAGACGGAATAAAAAGCCATTTTTGATGCGCATGGGCGCACCTAAGAGCTCCATGATTTCAATGCGCTTAGAGTATTGCAAATTCCACACACTCACCTGCTTGATCAAGAGTAAAATCGAAAGTAAGCCCACTAAAAAGGCGAAGACGAAAGTGCTCTCTTGGAGCAAGAGCAAGAGTCGGTACTCTTGATCATGGGCCTTGCTAAAGACTTCCACCCTGGATACTCCAGGGATTTTCAAAAGACGATTGTGAATGCGTTTGAGCTCATCAGAGGTGGGGAAATTTTTGAGTTTGAGAGAATAAAAAAAGGGCAAACTTTTCCTGAGATCGGCAAGGGAGCTGGGACTGATATTCTGTTGCAACCTCTCCAAAAGAGCATCCGGATTAATGAGTTCAAGCCCGATACTCGATCGAATATTTTGGCGGATAAATTCTAAGCTCAGCTTTTGTTGACTCACTATGGTGATGGTGTAGTTTTTAGAGAGCTGTTCCTCGCGGATATGCAATGCTCGCTGAATCCACAGCACACTCTCTAAACCCACGAGCAAAGCAACCAAGGGTAATAGAAATGCCAAATGTTCCCTAAGTGTATTCATGCACCTCTCCGTCCTTGATATAAATCTTGCGGTAGGGTACATTGAAATTGCTTGGAATGCGGTGTGTGACCACTACAATCGTAATGTCTAGCTGCTTATTAGCCCCTTTGAGCAAACTCCAAATCATATCACTAGAATAGTCGTCTAGGTTTCCCGTGGGCTCATCTGCCAAAATTAAAAAAGGTTTATGGGCTATGGCACGCGCCATAGCGACTCGTTGTTGCTCCCCCCCACTGAGTTCTAAGGGATAACGATTGGATTTGTAGAGCAAATCCACATGGGCTAAGAGTTTTTCCGCTTGGATATTGCACTCTTCCTTCTTGTATCCATTGATGAGCATGGGCAATTTGATATTTTGCTCTACAGTCCACTCTTCAATCAATTTATAATCCTGAAACACCACTCCAATATGACGGCGTAATTCATTGATAAAAGCCCTAGAAGCGCGATTTACATTGATATTACACACTTCTAAGCTTCCTCCTAGTAAGGGCAAATCCCCGTATAAAGAGCGCAATAGAGTGCTCTTCCCACAACCACTAGGTCCAGAGATGAACACAAAGTCCTTACGCTCCACTTTTAAATTTGCCCCCCGAATCACCCATTCATCTCTCTTATAGCCTAAAGACAAATCTCTGGCCACAACAATACTGCTCACAAGGCCTCCAGCAAAATTTCCTGTAATTTTTGGTGCGCTAATCCATTAGCATGCGTGTTGAAGGGCAGTCCTCCCACATATTCTAGCGCGCCACTCTGACTATCCCAGACCGCAATCTTATTGGTCGGGGTGTTAAAATCTCCAAAACTCAGCACCAAAACCCAAAGTTGGGCATATTCTAACACATCTTGAATGTGTAAAAAATAATTAGCACCCCTAAAGAGGCGATGTGCTAGCACAAAATCCAGTCCCCTAGGTATGCCCTCTACACGCTCCATCTCCAAGAGCATGTTTTTGATTGGCGCATGCGCTTGTGTGTGGCGCGCGCTTATGCGCAAATCGTAAATTTCTCGATTCTGCCGTATCCAGCGCGCTTCATACTTGCTGGACACAGGAGCGGGGGCATTTTTAGCCACCTGGCATGCACACTCCTCTAAGGCCAGCGTCAAATCCAGACTCTGTTTAAAGTAGGCTAAACTATCCGTGCGTAACCAAAACACCCCATTATCGACCAACACCCTGAGTATATGCGCCAAAGTGTTCGCATTCATGACTCGTCTTGTGGGACTTTTCTCCCATGGTACGGGGAAGTGTAAATCCACACTCAAACAGCACTGCGCAGGTAAAATCTCTAAGAGGGATCGCGCATCTGCGCGCAGGATGTAGACATTTTGTAGTTTGAAGCGTTCTATGTGGCGTAAAACCTGTTCAATGCTAGGGGTGTGAATCTCCACGCCCACATAGATTTGATCGCGCTGATCTTGTGCCTTTGAGAGCAGATGCACCCCTGAACCAAAACCAATTTCCAAGTGAACTGTGCTTAAGCGCAGCAATTGCGTGCTTTCCAACAAAAATGGGCTTCGTTTATATGGGCTTTCCTCTCCTAAATTGCCTCCGGTTACTACACAATAGTGCGCCAAAACCCGTAATGCTTGCTGTAATACCCCGACAGGAATGGGACGCGTGGATTTCTCTGCTTTAAATAAAAATTGTTGTTTTTGGGCAATCTGGTAGAGACAAAAATCATAGCCATCCTTGGTGCACACCCGAATTAGGCTTACATGGGTGTGTAGGACACTTTGGGCGCAGTATAAAAAACACATCTCCTCCTGCTCAAAGGGAAAGGCGGGCAGGTTAACCTGAGTGGCACTAAAATGAGGCATGCATCAGCGATCCAGGCGCAACTCTACTTCTTTACTCGGACGCGATTCGAGCCCATCTTTATCCACGCTCACCACCTGATAGCGGTATTTTCTGCCATTTTCCATGTTTTTGTCCACAAATTGGGTGCCTAAAATTTCCCCATAACGCAGGGGTTTAGAGCGCGCATTGTCTTCAAAACGATAGATCGCATAACTCTTAACTCTAGGGTCTTGGATGGCTCCCCACACAATAATCGCCTGTCCATCTTCAATTGTGCCTTTGCTGATGAGTGGCGTGGGAGGGCGAGGTAAAGTTGTACCTTTGATCGCACCTTGAGGCAATTCCCCTTGAATACCGTCCTTATCTAAAGCGACCACTTTGTAATAGCGATCCACTCCATCTAGGTCTACATTATCCGTATAATTGGTATCTCGCACCTGGGCAATTTCCCTGTATTTGCCATCTGGGTCATTAGCGGCATAAACCTTGTAAGCCACGATGTCTTTTTGGCTGGAGGGTTGCCATGTGAGATTAATCTTGCGTGTGAGGTCTGCGCTTGCTTGCACGCCTGAAATTGCAGGGGGGGGATTTTTGGTTTTGCCCACCACCACCGCGCTGGGCAAAGATTTTGCTCCATCAAAATTTTCTGCGATCACACGGTAACGATAAGTTTGCCCATCACCTAATTTTTTGTCAAAATACTCTACAAAGAGGCGGTTTTTGACCACTCCAATATTGACAAACTTGCCCTGATTATCCTCGCGTTGTACAATGTATTTAGCAATGCTAGGATTGGGGTGAGGAGTCCAAAAAATCTTAATTTCCTTGGGACTTGTTATGCTGGCAAAGACATTTTCTACAGGATTGATGAAGGAAGTGTTCACACTAATGGTTTCAGACATGGCAGAAACCTCTCCATTTTTACCCAGCGTGGCAATTTTGTAATAATACTGCGTTTGGGGCGTGAGACCATCATCGTAATAGTGAGTGGCAAAGGCACTGCGCACAACGCCCACGCGTTTAAAAGTTCGATCAGTTTGCATGCGATAGATAATAAACCCTTCGATGAGTTCAGGATGCTCTATGGGCTGCCACTCAAAACCTACAGATTGCACATCATTAATGGTTTTGATCCCTTTGACTACGGGCAAACTTGCGTTGGTGCTCTCCCCTCGTGCATGGTTGGCAAAGGAGAGTGAATTATTCTTTTTAGAGGGGGTGCAACTAGCCAGTAGAAGCGCGGAAACACTCCAAAAAATAATCTTCCTGCAAACACCCATGCCAATTAACCCCTTGCAAATGTGATTGCGCGCATTCTACCATGTCCTTTAAAAGCTTGGCTTTAAATAAAAGTCTCTCCCCACTTCGAGGGTGCGTTACATAGAGCAAATAGGCATGTAACATGGTGCGCGGTGCGCGCGAGTCCTCTACTCCATAGAGTTTATCCCCCAAAATGCGTCGCCCCACACTCTCCAAGTGGGCGCGCACTTGGTGGGTGCGTCCGCTATACAGGCGCGCACCAACTAGTTGGTGCGCCATGCCATCTACCAAGGGCACAAAAAAGGTCTTGGCTAATTTACCCCCTTTGACCTTCAACGCGTCTAAATTTGCCATTTTTAAGCGGTTTTTAGGGTGTCTGCCCAATCTACACTCCACACATAGGGGCGCGCGCAAATGCCCCGCAATGAGCGCGACATAGTAACGCCCCATCTCTCTAGTCTGCAGTTGAGCACTCAAATGGGCGTGGCTGGTATTGTTTTTAGCGATTACCAGCGCACCACTGGTTTCTTTGTCTAAGCGGTGTACAATCCCACAACGCTCCACGCCCCCTAAAGTAGAGAGCACAACTCCCTTTGCTTGTAGATATTCGACCAAACTGGCTTCTTTAAGACTGGGTGCAGGGTGCACAGCCAAATAGGGGGGTTTATTGAGCACCAAAATATCCTCATCCTCGTAAAGACACTCTAGGCTCCAATTTAGAGGGATCGTGGGTGTTTTAGGGAGTGTTAGGGCATCGTGCACGCACACCCGATCTCCCTTTTTTAGCACCACTCCTCCCTTGGCACAGATGCGATCATTGATGCACACTAAGCCTGCTTTAATGCGTTGCAGGGCTTGGTTTTTGCTAATTTCTAAAAATTGTGCTAGGAAACTATCCACGCGCCCGCTAGTTTGTGCGATCGCTTCTCTCATGTGCCCTGCAAGTAGCGTTCTAAAATCACACACGCACTCAAGCTATCCAGCACCCCATTTTTGCGCGCCTGCTGGCGTTTCATGCGTGCCAAATGGGCAGTGTGTTCTAAAGCCTGTGTGCTGCTACTCTCTTCATCAACATACACCATAGGTGTAAAATCTAGCAAGCTGACAAAATGCAAGACACGCTTACGGGTGTCTGCATAGCGCGCGTGGGGCAGACCTACAAGTAATTTCTGGGGCTTTCTAACCTCCAAAAGAGATTGCAAGTCTTGGCTAGCTTGTCGACGATTGAGTCGGATGATAGGCTCAAGGGGCAACACCACACCTCCCACATATAGCGCCAACCCAATGCGCTTCAAGCCCACATCGCAGGCCAACAGAGGGGACTCGCTCACACGAGCACCACACGGCCATTGTGGCGCGCGATGAACCCCTGTAATTCGTATTCGGCTAGCAAATCCCCATAGCGGGCGTAGGCCTGTTCGTATGTGGGCGCGCTCTTACAAAATTCAAGCAAGGCATCTTGGGCAAGGACACTAGGTGCGTTTAAATGATAATTTTGGGCGAGTTGGGCACAGAATTGCTCCAGATTATGGAGCATCCTAGCTTTGCCGGTTTGCAACAATTCCTGAGTGCCCAAACTCTCATGTAAACGATGGGGCAGGACAAAAAGCGGTTTGTGCTGTGTTAGGGCAAGTCTAGCACTGACCATGGAGCCGCTGTAGAGATTAGCTTCAGGAATAATGACCAGATCACTCAAAGCCACAACTAAGCGGTTGCGCTCTAAAAAAGAGTGTTTATGGGGCAAGAAATTTTGCGCGTATTCACTCAAGATCAAGCCTTCTTGGGCGATTTGGCGGATAATGGGCGCGTTGCTGGACGGGTAGATGAGGTCTAAACTGCAGGGAGAGACCATGATCGTGTGAGGCAGAGCGTTCTTTTGGGCGATAATATCTACCCCCAAAGCCCCTCCACTCACCACCACGCCCTTAAGTTTGGCGATTTCTCTAGCTAGCATTGCGCTAACGTGTTGGGTGTATTGGCTAGGAGTCCTACTGCCCACAATGGCCACCTTTAAGGGGGCATCGAGCAATTCCGCGCGACCCGCATAGTATAGGTCTTGAGGAGCTTTTTTCAAAACCCTTAAGCACACGGGCAGGGCACCTAGCTTGTGGTAATGTAGATGACTTAACAGGGCCATTTAGGAATGATCACTTCCATGCTCGAGCACAATTTCTACCTCCAGGGTGTCGATATTGTGGTTAGAATTGGTGCGCACATCGATTTTGGAGGTGTGGGTGTACTTCTGCACAACGGCCAAGATTTCTTTTTTCATCTCCTCAATATAGGGCAAGCGCATGCTACGCTCGTAAGCGAGCACCAATTTGAGGCGATCCTTAGCTACGCGCGCACTACTCTGTCCCCTAAACCATTTATCCAGCCATGCACTCATGCAAACCAACCCCGCAATGTCCCCACTAAGCCTCTTTTGGCTTTAAACTCTACAAAGTCAACTTCTTGACCTAAGAGGCGCTGAGTGATGCGCTGGAAGGCGAGCGCGCTGGGACTCTTGGTGTAGATCACGGGTTCTCCCGTGTTAGTGGCTGAAATAATCTTGTCGTCTTCAGGCACTAAACCAATGAGGGGTAGAGCTAAAATTTTGAGCACATCTTCATTGGAGAGCATTTCTTGTCTTTCCACCAAATCGGGTTTAATGCGGTTGATCACAATGTGTTTGGGCATTTCCTGACCTTCTTTACCCTTTTGACTCTTGGCATCGATAATTCCAATGACGCGATCGCTATCGCGCACACTGCTCACCTCTGGGGTTACCACCACCAGCGCGCGATCGGCAAAAAGTACCGCATGCTCAAACCCACTTTCAATGCCCGCAGGCGAATCGATGAGGACATATTCAAACTGGGTTTTGAGATTCTCAATCAAGGCTCGTACCTTGTCCTTTTCTAGGATATTTTTATCCTTGCTTTGCGAGGCGGGTAGAAAATAGAGATTTTTTGTTTTCTTGTCATTGATGAGAGCTTGAGGTAATTTACAATTTCCCTCCATCACATCGACGACATCATAGACAATCCTATTTTCCAAACCTAAGATCATATCCAAGTTACGCAGCCCAATATCAAAGTCAATGGCTACAACTTTTTTTTGGTGCATCGCCAACCCAATCGCCAGATTTGCCGTAGTGGTGCTCTTGCCCACACCCCCCTTGCCTGATGTGATGGTGATAACCACAATCTCTCCTTATGCCTTGAATAAATGTGCCCGTAGGCGTGCTCCGATCTGCTCCAAAAGCTGATCTTGTAACGCCTGTCTGTGCGCACGCAGGCTAGGGTAATTTTGCTGCGCTTCTTGCATGAACGCATGAGAAAAATCCCCACTCTCTATAGCCCTTAATACCTCTTGCATGCGCATCTTGGTTTGTTTGTCTACAATTTTTTCTCCACTCACCAGCCCCCCATATTCTGCCGTGTTTGAAATGTGTTCCTGCATGCGCGCTAACCCCTCTGTATACAACAAATCTGCGATGAGTTTAATCTCATGCACGCATTCAAAATACGCCAGTTCTGCTGGATAGCCCGCTTCCACTAACACCTCAAAGGCTTTTTCTAATAAACTCTTGAGCCCACCACAGAGCACGACCTGTTCTCCAAAGAGATCGCTGCAGGCCTCATGCTTGAAAGTCGTTTCCAAGATTCCCACCCGTCCCGATCCAATGGCCATCGCGTAGCTCAAAGCCAAATCTCTCCCATTGCGCTGGCAATTATCCTGCTCTAGGGCAATCAAGGCAAATAAACCACTCCCCTGCTGGTAACTGGCCCTTAGCGCATAGCCAGGACCTTTAGGAGCGACCAATATGACCCCCACACCCTCAAGGGCTTGAATATGTCTGAAATAGACGCTAAAACCATGCGCAAAGACAAGATTTTGCCCAGATTTTAAAAAAGGGGCGACCTCCTGTGCATACACCTTTGCATGGACTTCATCAGGAAGCATGAAGGCTAACACATCGCTGTTCTGTGTGCACTCAGCCACACTACACACTTCAAATCCTTCTTGTTGGGCTAGAGCTATACTAGGACTGGTTGCATATAAACCAATTTTGACATCAACGCCGCTATCGCGTAAATTGAGCGCATGCGCGCGCCCCTGCGCTCCATACCCCAAGATCGCCACACGCTGTGTAGCCACCAAGCCCACTGGATTCTCTGTGTCTGTATAGATGGGCAAGAACCCCGCACCCCTAGACATACGTTCCCTTTTTTTGACTCTATCCACCATTGTAGGGCAAAGTTACTTAAATCTCATAGGGTATTAGCGTTTTTGTGCTATGATGTCTGCCATTAAATCCTGTGTAGGGGGTGTAATGCGTCAAGATTCGCAGGTGAGCCAGGAATTAGAGTTTCTGCATGGCATGGTTGTGGGCATTCTGGAAGAGTTTAGCCCCGCCACTACGGGTCATTTTTTGCGCCTGAAGAGCCTTTTCGAGCGCGATACATCTCAGATCAAGGCGGACATCGCGACGGCTTTACAAGAGATCGCAGCTTCTACACAGATTTTAGAGGTGATCAAGGCCTTTTCCCTGTATAATATTCTGATCAATATTGTTGAGGAACGCCACAAGAATCAACAACCCTCTCTGCTGGATCAGGCCTACCAGCATTTACTTCAAGAGGGATTTCCTCCCCATACCCTAACCCATGTATTGAAGGGCATCCAGTTTTATCCTGTATTCACAGCCCACCCCACCGAATCGATGCGGCGCACCTTCTTAGAAGCCATCCAAGAGATTTACCACGATCTCTCGCTCATCTTCGATCATGCTTGTAATCAGGCCACTGCCTCACGCGCCAAAGAACATTTGGCTTATCGCTTGCGTCTACTTTGGAAAAGCCATCTCATCCGCCAAGAGCGTCTGGAGGTGCTCTTTGAACTGGATAATCTACTCTATATTTTGGAACACTCCATTTTGCCCAGTGCGCAAATCCTCCTGCGTACCGTCCAAAAGACCCTAAATGCACCCCTCCAGCAAAGCACTCTCCAATTGGGCAGTTGGATTGGGGGCGATCGCGATGGCAATCCCTTCGTGAGTAATGCGCTCATGCACCAAGTCGTGTTGATTCAACACGAGTTTATCCTCAAAACTTATTTGAAACACACAGCCAGGTTGCAGCGAGAACTCTCTATCTCCAGTGATTTTTGCCCTATTTCTCAAGGCTTACAAGAGGATTTAAGCGCAAATTTTGAACGCCTCGATCCCACTAGCGCGCGTCTGCACCCCAAAGAACCCTTTAGGGCAAAGCTCGTGCTCATAGAACAAAAGCTTAAGAATCGCCTTATTGCCTTGAACTCTCCTTTAAAAGTGGATTTTGCCTATCAGGACCCTGAGGAACTCATCGCAGACATCGATCTATTATTGGAAAACTTAGACCCTTCTTTGGCACAACCTCTACTAGATTTTAGGCATCTAGTGCTCCTTGGAGGTTTCCATCTCTTGCGCTTAGATTTTAGAGAACATCGCGATGTCTTTTTGTATGCTATTAGCGAAGTCTTCTGTCATCTAGGATTAGCTACCAGTGATTTCCACGCTCTCGATGAACATATCAAAATTGAGATTCTCAACCACGCCTTCAGCCAACCCCTAGTGTCTTTAAGTTCCCTAGAACTCAGTCCTGAATGCAAGCGCTTGCTAGAGGCGTTCAACCACATCGTTTGGGCTAAGGGCAAAATTGGCGCGCCTGTCTTCCACTCCATCATTGTTTCCATGACCACACAGGCGAGTGATTTGCTCAGTGTGCTATGGCTGGCTAAACAGCATGCACTCAATAGCCATGATCATCTCAAAATTTACATCACTCCCCTTTTTGAAACGATTACTGACTTGCAGCATGCCCAAGCGATCATGCAAATTCTTAATGATAATCCCCATTACCGCGCTTATTTGGAGAGCATGGGCAAGCAGCAGGCCATCATGGTGGGCTATTCTGATTCGAGCAAAGATGGTGGGATTTTTGCGAGCAATTACAATCTGTATGAGGCCATTAGCGCGTTGGTGGAGCTGGGCAAGCAATTAGATATCCAGTTTAACTTATTCCATGGGAGAGGAGGAAGTGTGAGTCGGGGTGGAGGAGATTTGCAAGATGCCCTGCTCAGCGCACCCCTGCACAGCGTGGGTAAGATTTTAAAACTCACCGAACAGGGAGAAACTATCAGCGCGAAGTATCTCAACCCCTCTAGCGCGTTAAGCAATCTCTCTAATATCACAGGCGCGCTTTTGAGCAAATTCACCCTCGATCACCACAGCCTCCAACGCCATCCAGAAAGCGCTCTTTGCGCACCTATGCAGACAATCTCTGAGGTTTCTTGTGAAACTTATCGCGCCCTTATCCACGACACCCCAGGCTTTTTAGATTATTTCAAACAAGCTACCCCCATTAATTTTATTCAAGAACTCAATTTGGGTTCACGCCCCTCTAAACGCAAGGAGAGCACGCGTATTGAGGATTTGCGTGCGATTCCTTGGGTCTTTGCATGGACGCAAAATCGAAGTTTATTGCCCGCGTGGTATGGTGTGGGCAGCGGGCTAGAGAGCGTGGGGGATTTAGAAGAATTACGTGCACTCTACCAAAAAGGGGGATTTTTTAAGGTCGTGCTAGACAATATCGCCCAAGTCCTCCTCAAAGTAGATTTGCAAATCGCCCATCAATATCACCATTTTGCCGCACACAGCCCCAGCGCATCGCGTATTTGGGCACGCATCCAAGACGAGTTTGATAAGACCATGCGCGCAATGTTAGCCGTACGCTCTGAAACGCATCTTTTAGAGAGAGATTTAGAGGTGCGCGAGGGCATTCTCTTTAGAACTCCCTATGTCAATGCTCTCAGCTGCTTGCAGATCGCCCTCATCGACGCGTTCAACACCACGCCCTCTAGGGAGCGCCAAGCGCAGCTCAAAATCTATATCCACAGCACGATTATTGGCATCGCTCAGGGTATGCGCAACACGGGTTAAGGATCATGCTCAGGTTCTTACTAGGGTTATGTATCTTGTTCTTGCCCTTACGCGCCCTGGTGGTGCAACTTGTAGATGAGCTAGATTTAGGCAAGCGCACGGGAAATTTTTCAGCCCATGTGGTGCTCAAAAACGTTCCCCAAGCGCACTTAATTTGCAAGGGGCGTTATAATATTCAAGCCCAAGAATTGTTTTTCCATGCCCTCTCTTTACAGAGAATACCTAGCACCAAAGGCACTAAACCTCCCAAACCCACGCCCCTCTCTGGACTCAAGACTTCTCAAGCATTGGGCACTCTCAAACTCAACAAGATTGCTAAGGGGACTCGTATCCATTTTAAAGAAAGCGATCCCAAGAGAATGGCCACTCTGCTTGGAGTGCGTTATACAGATTACATTGCTTATCAGCCCACACGCGAGGGGTTGCTTGTGAGGGAAATAGAAGGGGTGGGGATGAATGGGGCTGTGCTACCAAATGCACGCCCAGAAAACCTTGAACGCATAGAGAGACGCGTCCCTACCCAACGCCCCTTGAGCGCAAAAAGCTCAAACCCGCGCCCCTTGAGCGTGCGTTCCAGCCGCACTAGAAATTCTACGCGTTCTACACATGTTAAGAGAAGTAGCACACCCAAACGCACTACTAGGGGTGCGCGCACATCGCGCACATTGCGTGCTAGCGCTTTAGCTTCTCGTAGCACTTCACTCACCACTCCCACTGCAAAACGCACTCGTAGTCCTAGTAGTGCTCGTTCTAGTGCGCGCAAGAATCGCAGCACGCGCTCTTCCACAAGGGGACGCGGAGCCATCGCACAAACCACACCACCTACCTTAGAGCGAGGCAATGAAGGTATTGAACGCCCCTCTGCCCCTCCCTCCTACTCACCTGCTTTACGCAATCAGCCACCCCCTTCCTCCAACTTTAGCCCCCCAATAAGTCCTCCTCCTAACCCTCCTTTCATGCCTTTACCCATCCCTGAAAATGCTTGGATACCCCCTAGTTCTTATACTCCCAATTCCTCTAGCACTCCTTCCACCCCTACACCATCTCCCCCATCTTCCTCTACTACAGAGAGTGTGGGCAAAAAGACAATCACGCAAGATCCTATTCTCTCAAACACTCCTGAGCCAATTTCTGAGAACAAAACTCCCACTGATACCCTTCTAAGCGCACCCTCCAAAACACCTCAAAACCCAACAGAGTCCCCCAAAGAAGTCCCACAAACCACTCCTCAACCCCCACCCGCACAAGAACCTAAAACTCAAACCTTAAGCTCTCCTGAACCTTCTACAACCCCGCCCCAAGAAACTCCCCTGCAGGGGGCTGGCATGGGCGCATACCAAGAAGTGGCATGTGGGAGTTGGACCTATGACGATGCCAAATTGGAAGCCTACCGTCCCACCCTCATTAAAAGTCTAGATCAAGCCAGTGGGCAATATTTAGACTTGAGTGCATGCAATTTTGATAGCGATGCTAGCAGCGGTAAGAGTGGCAAGATCACTTTGGCCTACACCCAATTACCCGATAAAGTAGAGAATTTAGGGCCAACCAAAACTCTGCATACCTTTAAAATTTCCAAGGCCAATTATTCCCAAAAACGCTGCCCCAAAGCCAGGACGCGCCAATGCTTGCACATTGAACCCAATACAAACCAAGAATGGAGCAGCACCTACTCTACAACTACCATCAAAACCACCAAAACCTACCAACGCCCCACTCAAGTTGGCGCGTCTGCTCCCACTTACTATGTGCGCGAACTCACCCAAACCCAAGCCGATCGCAATACCAGTGTGCAGGATGACGGCCTTAAATTGGACCCAGATTTTATGCAATTTGTAGAGGTTTATGAGGGGCAATACTTAGATGATGCGATCAAAAATTCGGAGGCGTATGCAGAGTGGAAAAAGCGCTTTGTGCGCCCCCATCAAGGCACATGCGCCAAGTACGAAATCGAAGAGTTAATCAAAGACAAGCGCGTGCGCCCCAGCATCCACAATACGCGAATTGTATGCGTGGAGAGTGGCGACTATGTGTTGGATGCCGCTACACCTTAAATTTACCCAGCTCGCGGTTAAAGACATCAGCCATCTTATTTAACGAGGAACTTGCGCTAGACACATCCTGTACACTCTGATAATTCGAGGAAGCGAGCTTACTAATTTCTTGGATATCCTCCACAATGACCTTTGTTGCATTGGCCACTCCCTTAAATTCCTCTACATCCTTGGTGGTAGCGTTGATCACAATCTGGATATTTTGCACATTCGCATCGACAACTTCTTGTAGAGCAGAGGTGAGTTCAGAAGTTTTGAGAATTTCTTGGGCGTTCTTGTGTAAATTCTGGCTAATATCGCTCACACTCTGCACCACTTGCGTAATGGTTACATCGATTTCGCTCAAACTATCTTGAGTTTTCTCTGCCAATTTACGCACTTCATCAGCCACCACAGCAAAGCCCCGTCCATGTTCGCCTGCCCGCGCAGCCTCAATGGCGGCATTCAAAGCGAGTAAATTGGTCTGATCGGCAATATCAGAAATGATAGTTAAAATAGCCTTGATATTTTCCGTATTCTGAGAAGTTTCTTCGAGTTTATCAGAAAATTCCACGCCTAATTGGGCATTACTCGCTAAATTCGCGCTAAAGTCTTGGATTTTAGCGCGCACCTCTCCTAGCGCATTTCCTGTTTGCACTAGATTTTTATTATTGCGCTGCGCATTATCAGCACCAGCTAAGATTCTGTGCATAATTTCGTTGGCATTGCTAATCGTGAGAGAAATGCGCTTTGTTTCCTCTTGGGTGTGTTGCTGCACATTGCTAGAACTCCCTTGCAATGTGTTGGCAATCTTTGTGTTTTCAGAACTGAGTTCTTTGATTTTAGAAATAATTTCTTGAGTCTTTTCTAAAAATGCGTTGATGTTCTTAGAAATTTCGGCAATCTCATCCTTGCCCTTGATGGAAAGTCTCTTAGTCAAATCTCCCTCTTTAGACACCAATTCAATGATCAAATCCCTTAATCGGATCAAGGGCATGAAGAGAATGTGAATCAAGCCAAAAAGAATAGCTAACACCAATGCAATTGCCGTAAGCGCAATGATTAGTAAAGTTGTCTGCAGATGTTTCAAATTTTGAAAAGCGTCTTTCTTGTTAACAACTCCTAAGACTTTCCACCCCAGATCGGGCACGGTCGTATAGACATAGAATTCATTCACTCCAGCCGCATTATGTTCTAAAAAACCCGAGGAAGTGGCAAAGATTCTGTCAATCAATTCCTTACCCCCCTTGTAAACATGGGTATCTCGGTAACTAGAACCCGGCTCGAGGGTGTGCGAATACACCACGAAAGCATCGCGATCTAATATGTGAATTTTTCCTCCGTCAACATGAAATTTATTACTTTTATTGTAACTAAGGCGATCTAAACTCAGATCAATGGCCAATACCCCTTGAAAAATACCCTTTTGAAATAGGGGTACACTGTAGGTGAGAATCATCTTTTGCGTAAAAGCATCCTTGTAGGGATTGCTGACGACAATAGCGTTGCTTGACTGGGCTTTCTGATACCAAACTCTCTTTCGAGGGTCGTAATCCGGCGGCAAAGATGTCATAGTACCCACTACATGTCCGTCTTTGAGGCCTACATACGCATTTTCTGCCACCATCGCATCATGTGTAAATTTTAAGATTTCTTTCACATGATCCCGGTTTGTAAAGTCCAGTGCCTCTAGGTCCTTGATTGTTCTAGTCAATGCGGTGCGGGTACTTTCATTCCATTCTGCTAGAGAAGAAGAAATCAAATTCACTGCGGTATTTAAGGAATGGCGCACTGTGTTCGTAAGACTGGAGCTTGCAGAGATATTGATGACAGCAATGACCAGAGCAAAAGCGATCATCAAAAGCCCTGCTAGCACGAACAGAATCTTCGCTTTAAAAGTCATCTGAAGACACCTCTATCTTAATCATCAACAAAGGATTTTAAATAATTGTCGCTTAAGAAATAACTACAATAAAGACACCAAAATTGTTATGGCCTGGATAGTTAAGCAAATCCCTAGCCCTCAATTCCCAACATGGTTTGCAGTTTTGAACT